>PWGL01000077.1 GCA_003554465.1 Candidatus Pacearchaeota archaeon | reverse complement strand
GGTGGTGTCACAGGTTTAGGATTACTTATTGCAGGAGTTCCACAGACAGCATTACTAACTCTTATCGCAATAATTGCCGCAATAATCCCTATTATAGGGTCATGGTTGGTATGGTTGCCAGCCGCAATCTATTTAATAGCTAACGGGAGCTATGTGGGAGGAATATTCTTACTAATTTATGGTGTAACTGCAGTTTTCTGGATAGACAATGTATCAAGACCTTATGTCGTGGCCAGGAAAATAAAAATATCCTCTGCAATTGTGCTTATCGGTATGATTGGAGGTCTTATGACATTCGGAATATTGGGATTAATAATAGGTCCTCTTGTACTAACTTACCTATTGCTAGTTTTAGACACATATAGAAATAGTGATTCACCTAGCCTTTTTTTAGAAGAGGAAAATAAAAAGAAAAACATATCTTTCAACTTTTTACATAAGTAAAATATTTTAATATTGTCAAAAATTTTTAAGAAATAATAGCAAGATATAAAAACTTACTAAACTAATATTTATTTTATAAAAAAGAGGAAAAATGGAGAAACTTAATGTTAAGTTATTGAAACTAACTGCAGGGAAACCAATAGTAATAATTCACAAAAAACTTGCGGGAAAGGCATCAATATATCCCGATGAAAGAGTTAAAGTTGAAAAAGGTAGCAAAAAAGTTATAGCTATTGTTGACACAGCTACAGGATTCTTAAATAGGAATGAAATTATTGTTTCTAATGAAGTATCTAAAAAATTAAAATTAAAAGAAAACGATAAGGTCAATGTAAGTGTTGCACCAAGACCCGAGTCTGTTGAAATAATAAAGAATAAGTTAGAGGGCCACAGAATTAACAATGAGGAACTTAAGGTAGTGATGAAGGATATAGCTGAAGAATGCCTGACTGACGCAGAAATAGCTTATTTTGTTTCAGGAGTTTTAAAAGAAGGTATGAGTATGAGGGAGACTGCTAATATGATTAGGGCAATGGTAAATTCCGGAAAGAAATTAAAACTAAAAGGTGATATTGTGGACAAACATAGTATAGGTGGTGTCCCCGGAAGAACCTCTCCAATAATTGTCTCAATATGTTCTGCCGCAGGACTAAAAATGCCTAAAACATCTAGCAGAGCTATAACTTCCCCGGCAGGAACAGCTGACGCGATGGAGACAGTTTGTAATGTGGATTTTGAATTTAGCGAAATTGAAAAAATATTTTCTAAGAGTAATTCTTTCCTAGTTTGGGGGGGAAGTTTAGGGTTGGCTCCTGCAGATGATAAGATAGTACAGGTAGAAAAATTACTCAGTCTTGACCCGACACCTCAGTTATTGGCTAGCATTATGTCAAAAAAACTTGCAGTAAATGCAAAATATATTTTGATAAATATCCCTTATGGAAGCAATGCCAAGGTAACTAAAAAAGAAGGAGAGGAACTAAAAAAGAAGTTTAATAGTTTAGCTAAACATTTTGATGTCAAAATTAAGTGTTTATTAACAAGAGTTAGAGAACCTTATGGAAAAGGTATAGGTCCAGCATTAGAAATGAAAGATGTTATCGAGGTATTAAATAGGGAGGGCAGTGCTCATAATCTGGAAAATAAATCTGTAAAAATTGCAGGGGAAATTTTAGAATTTACCGGAAAGGCAAAGAAAGGCAAGGGTCAAAGAAAGGCAAAAAAGATTTTAGATTCAGGAGGTGCACTAAAAAAATTTAAAGAAATTGTTAAGAACCAGGGAGGAAAATTAAATGTTTTAGGAGATAAAGATAAGATAGGAACCGCAAGATATAATAAAATAATCAGGGCAAATAAGTCCGGAAAAATTAGCAGTATTGATATAAATGGTGTAAATCAGATAGCCATAGTTGCGGGATGCCCCCTAAATAAAAAAGCAGGCCTAGTTCTTAACAAACATTTGAAAGACAGTGTGAAAAAAGGAGAAAAATTGCTAACTATATATGCGGAAAGCAGACCCGAGTTAAATCAGGCTAGTGCTAGATACAAGAAAGAAATACCTATAAAGATTAAGTGATAAACATCTTCTAAAGACGATTTAATACATATCCAAGAGTATATTTAATATCTCATACAAAGATTTATAATATTTTAATATATATTATTTAGAATGTTAAGTCGAACATATATAAGGGTGATGAAAATATTATATTCTAAATTATCTGGCTCAGATATTGAATGGTATATTACAGGAAAAACAAATTTGGCATTGCAAGGAATACTTATAGAGCCATCCCATTTTGGAGTACTAATTCATGACTATGAATTGGATAAATTTCCGATATATTTTCAGAATTCGAAAAATCTAAAATCATAGAATTAGAAAATGGTGAAGGGAAAGAATTTACTATTAATATTAATAATGTCAGGGTCATGGTCTGTGCGGAATACTCTCACGGAACATATTTGGTTGTAAATAAAAACCCTTTCCCGTTAAAAATTGATAACATTCAAATTCCCTGTTTTTCTTTAGAATCAGAGAGAGAGGCATATACAAGATTAAGTATGCAAGATAAGGCAAAAATAATAGCTAATTTTAGTAAAAAAATAAATAACCTCTATGTTCTGCATTTCATCTATCTACTTCCAGCCTGTGTTTTTTATTTTAACAAAAGACATTTAATCAGTTAAAAATTAAAAGAAAGAATCTAGGCAAACTTTCTAAGAATTAATAACTTTTATAAACATGTGATAGTTAATATTTAAAATGGAAGAGACCTATGTGAAGAAGCTAGTGAAGTATATTAAAAAGAACTTAAAGAAAGGTTACACATTACCGTCTCTAAAGTGGTCTTTGATTTCTCAGGGATATAGTAGGACCGCAGTTAAAAAGGCTATAAAGAAAGCAAACCATGATCTTGCCAAAAGTGCACCAAAATTAAAGGATAAACCCAAGATAAGGGTAGAAAAAGAACCAATATTACAAGAGATAGATGAGCCCTCTTGGAAAGATAAATCTAGGAATTTTTTTGCAAGAATTAGAGATATTATTAGGAGCTAAAAAATTATAAATAAAAATAAGAAAAGGTAAAAAAAGCAATCTTAATGTTTTTTAAATAAGACCTGAAATATCCATATCAGGCTCACAAGGTTTCATAACTTCATCACTAACTGAATCTTCTAAAGTTTTCGCTTCTACTCTCGATAATATTTCACCACTAGTTGCGTCCTCTGTTTCTATTAATGCAGGGATTTCTCTTTCACTTAAGCAATAAGTTGTTTTTTGGTTTTTAATATCTGACCTATATGTGAATTCGTAGCATTCTGTTGTCTGTCCTGCTATAGTTTTAGTACCTATTGAAGATACGGAAGCATATTCATCTTCTGTCTCTATACTACCTTCTACTGTAGCAGTTTCGTAAATAGATTCAGGGTCAAGTCCGAATTGACTAGCCATATCTAAATCAAAACATTGGCCTTCAGCTTCAATAATTGTCTCCCCATTTACCCATGCAGTAAAGTCATTATCTATATCTTCTATACGAACATTTTCTCCTTTTGAATAAATAACTACATTAGATTCTATACCGCCGGAAGAATATTCATATTCTACCTCATATTCAGAGTCATCTTCTAAAGATTCTTTAAATTTTTGATAAGTTGCTTCAACCTCTCCTTCAACCTCTCCAACCTCTTCTGCATCCATAGTTTCTTCAACTATACCATTCTCAGGAGATCCACTAAAAATAAACCACCCTAAACCTGATATAACAATAACAGCAGCAATCACTGCAATAATGGAAACAGATGCACTAAGTCCAAAAATTCCTTTTTTGTTTTTTAACATTCTTTTCATTCATTTCCTCATTTCATTCATTTAATTTACTAAGTACAATATATTTAAAAATGTTAGGATAACAATGAGAATTATGCCAACATTATTTTTTAATTTAAAAATATAATCGCCCGCGCCCAGAGTCGAACTGGGATGCCCATGAAGGGCCCAGGTATTTTGTTAGTAAACTCAAACCTGGTGCAATACCGTTATGCGACGCGGGCATTAGTATACATACTAATACTTCTCTTATAAATTTTCCTATACCCACTATAAACTTAAAATATATTAGATATAAAATCAATTAGGAACATATAATAAAAATATTAAAATTACTATAAAAATTATAAGTTCAGAACTAGGTAATTTGAAGACTTGTCTAAAATAAAAAAAATAAAAATTAGAACAACGAGGACAAGCCTTCTGCTGCTTCTTCTTTCTTCTCTTCTTTCTCTTCTTCTTCACCCTTGTCGTCACCTTCTTCTCCTTCACCTTCTCCTCCTGGTGTCGGTGCCGCTGCTAATGTTGCAGATTCTAATTCTTTGTCTATATCAACATCTTTTAGGCTAGCTACTAAACTCTTCATTTTTGCTTCATCTATATCACTTCCTGTCGCAGATATAACTTTCTTTAAGTTATCTTCTGTCACGTCTTGGCCTAATTTATGCAGTAATAGGGCTCCGTATATATATTCCATATTTATTCCTCCTTATTATTGGATTTATTTGTTTGATCTTCATTCTCATCATTCTCATTTCCCTTACCTTCCTCTTCATTCTCTCCGTCATCTCCTTCTTTCTCAGATTTTTCCTCTTCTTTTTTCTCCTCACCTTCATCATTTGCTTTCTCCTCACCACTTTTTTCCTTATCATCTTTGCCTTTATTATCTTCCTCTGAACCCTCATTTTTTTCTCCCTTATCTGAAACATCTAATTTACTCTCTAGTGCTTTTTCATGACTTGCTGCCTTGGCTAAGATATGGCCAATAGTTTCTTTACAAGAGTGAGTTATAGAAACTGCAAATGCTAAAGCTCTTCCATATTTATCTTTCAAATCTTCTACAGCTTTCTCAGAATCTACATCTATCTCCTGGAATATTTTCTCTTCTTCCGATTCATAAGCAACTATAGGATTTAATTTAATTTCAACAGGAGTTATATCTAGTTTTGTCATAATTGATACTTCTCCCGGTCCTGCCTCCTCCCCCTCGCTCAATATTTTTTTATTTTCTTGGATGTTTATTTTCCCTTCCTTTATTTCGAATGGAATTCCCATATCACCTAGTTCACTAATAACAGGTCCTGGAGTCATTTCTGTAGGTCCAGCCTCAACCACAACATCTTCATTAACCTTCTGCCCTTCCTTAGCTTTAGCCCTACTTTTATTTTTAGTTAGAATTGTTGCAAGTTCAAAAGGATCAGAGTTTGAAAATAAAAATGCTATGTTTTCCTGCAAATAATTTTCTAACTTCTTAAGATTTTCATCTCCTGCCTTCTCAAGAGCTCTCATAAATATGCTTTTTTTAATAACTTTTATTTCAGCTTTATCTCTCAACTGCTTACTTATTTGTTGCAATTGTTTTGAAGGAACATTCCCTATAGAAACAATAACTACAGACTTACTTTCTTTCATTTTTTTAGCTATCTCTTTGACAGCATTTATTTTTTCTTCAGGAATAGGTTTTTCCCTATACTTATTTTTTTGGTTATTCATTTTTCTAATCTTTCAGGTTTAGTCATGGTGAACTTTATCATAACACTTTTAACATTTTGTTTTTCATTAGGAAGTTCCTTCACTATTCTATCATATGCCTTTTGGGCATTTTCCGCAATTTTCACATCATCTAAAGATTCTTTTGCAATTTGGAATTTAACACTAGGCTCCTCACTTTTAATTCTAACCATATTCTGGAATTTCTTAGCAATTTTCTCTATTTCTTCCTCTTTCTCTTCCTTAACAATTCCGTGATGTGGCGAAGGCATCTTTCCTTCAGGACCTAAGGCTCTACCAAAAACTTTACCTACCTGAGGCATTAGTTTGCCTGACGCGATAAAGAAATCATATTCTCTCGCCAATTTTTTCGCACTTTTTTGATCATATTTATTAAAATCGATTCCATTAACAGTATCAACTGCATTTTTCTTATTTTCAAAAAAACCACAAACTTTTACATCTTTTACTTTATTCGGTAAGTCCAAAAATAAGTTTACTGGATTCCCTTTATCAATATTTGTTAGATTTATAATTAGATCTACTGACTGATCAAAATTCCTTTCTTTTCCTTCTCTAAGCTTTTTAACAGCTTGAACAATTTCTTCTTTATTCATTATAACTCCTTGTATGATAAGTACTAAATTTAAACTTATCTTTATGTCGCCTTCTACCTAATGCACCTATACTCAGAAAAATGAGCTTCGGTGATGTAGTTTGGCTAAATATGAAACTTATTTTTACTTTATAAATCTTACTGTTTATCATAATTATTTTTTATATTGCCGAATGCTGACCAGCTATTTCTTACAGCCTCAACACCTTTGTTCCTCAATTTCCCTATTTCCCTATTTCCCTATCTTCAAAACCCATCTTTTCAAGGAAAGAATAACATATATCCATTTTTTTAATATCTTCTAATAATATTGAATATCCATATGCTAAGACAAATCTTTTTTTTGCCATATCATTATTTTTTCCAAAAACCTTACATCCTTCCCTAACAGAGTGCCAACATCTATCATAAAAATAATCTATTTTCTCATCCAGGCGTCTTATTTCTTCTTTTACCATCTTACTTTTAAATTAACATTCCTCCACATATTTATAATTGTTCTTTTTTATATAAATCCTTTTAAAGGCAATTTTCTATTCTTTATTATGGAATTGGTAGCTTTATTAACTCAGGGAAAAGGATCATGGGGACAAGTAACAGGAGTTATAAAGAAAGGTAGGTGGGACAAGATTTTGATAATAGGGGATGAAACTGCAAAGAGGTTCAATGTAGATAAAAATTTTGAATTTATACAAATAGATACAGGCAAAGAAATTAAGTACTTAAAAGAGGAGATTTTTAAAAAAGTAAAGGGAAAAATTAAAGGTATGGAAGTTGCACTTTCAATAGCATCTGGTGACGGTAAAGAACATATGGCCCTTATTTCAGCATTATTGTCCTTACCTGTAGGAGTAAGATTTTCTGTACTGACTAAAGAAGGGCTTTTGAATCTTAACTAATGTTTCCAACTTTTATAATAAAGATTTACAAAACTTATCATATTTTTTCCCGGGCCAATTACGTTTATATATTCCTTGATCTTCATCCCAATAAAATTTTGGATTATTCACTATAGTTTCTAACCTATTTTTTACCCTATTCGCAATATTCATGTGAAAATCTTCAACACAAATAAATGCATCTTTGTAAATAAAAGTGTGAGGCAGACCTATACCTTCCCATGCATATTCATTACGTGGATTATCAGACATTCCTATCATTATCACTCTTCTAAATTTTTCTTCTTCTAACAACTTTTCACATGCTTCATCTCCCATCATTAAAGGCATATCTGTATCTGAAAGAATTACTAATTTTGAAATATTGTCCTCATAACTTTTAGCTTTTTCATAAAGTTCTTCCCCATTCAAAGCCTCTATAACTCCAAACCCCTCACTTTTTAGCAACCTAGAAAAAGGATCTCTATACCCTTCACTATCCTCAGCCATTAAAACTGTATAATCTTCAGATTTTATCATTTTACACTAGCTATTCATATTTCTTTCTTTAATAGTTTATCTCTTTCCATTCCTTCTAATTCGGACAAATAAGTTAGAAATTTATTCGTTGTCAAAGAGAAAGGAGAACAAAAGTTGCATGACGAGAGAGGTAAATTATTGATAGAGTTCTTTCTTTGCTCACTTCCCAGTATTTCTTTTAAACTATTGTCTAAAATATTTCCATAACTAGGGGTTTCAGGGGAGACACAATGGCCGCATGGATAAACATCACCATTAGAACCTATACATATCCATAACTCAGATGTAAAACATTTTAATCCTTCCCCGCTGGAACTTAACTGCTTCCTGTCACTTGAGGAAATTTCCTGGTCAGTATTTGAATGAATTATCTCAAAACTTCCGGTACTTATTTTTTCAACATCTCTTAAATATTTCATAATTTCTTCACCATGTTTTTTTGAAACCTCTTCATCTGTAAAATCTATCCTGTATCTTATCCTATCAAATCCATAATCTCTGACTTTTTTAGCTGCCTCAACTATTCCCTGATAGTTCTGCTTTGTAATAACATATCCTGCCTCAACATTGCACTGGCCATTTGACATAGACTTTATATCTTTTGCAGATATTAATATGGCTTCTAAGTCTATATCTTTAGAATCGGGCTTAGCTTCATGAAGTGTTTTTGTGTTATCCGCATCTAAACTTATATTCAACCTATTTATTTTTGCTATTTTTCTAAGGAATTCCTCATCATCCTCATGCTTTCCGAGGATTAACCCATTTGTAAATAACCTTAAGTATTTCTGATCCCCTATCTCATCAATAATTTATTTATCTTCCCTAAAAATTATTATAAATCAAATATTATTAAAATAAGAATTAATATCTAATATTCTTTTTTACAAATTTTACTCTCTTTTTTCCCGTTACTCAAAAGGACAACTCTGCTTCTTTCATGCTCATTTATCATCTTATATTCTGGCAAGTATTTTAAAACATCTTTCGCAAATTCTTTAGTTTCCTTATGAGAGGGCATAAAATCATAACCTAGTCTTTTTCTAGAAAAGCCAACACTCATAAAACTTTTTATTTCCACAAAATTAGGTTCAGCTTTTTTTATCAAATCGGCATAATTTTTGGGTTCAATCATATTATTTTCTTTAACTAAAGTTATTCTAATAACTGTCCTAGTAGATATATTGGCCATAACCTCTAGGCTTTTGTTAAATTTTTCCCATGCATCACTAAGCTGACTTTTATGCCATTTTTCATAAATTTTCTTATTTGGGCTATTAAGCGAGAGATAAATTTGAGTGGGCATTTGGTTATTTTTTTGCAAACTCACAATTGTTTTAGGGTATAAACCATTAGTAACTAAGAAACTACTCTTGCCCTTATTTCTCAACTCCTGAATTAGCTGGCCCAGCTTAGGATATAATGTAGGCTCTCCAATCAAAGAAATTGCAAATTGATCAGGCTCTTTTGACTCTTCAAACTTCTTCAGATTAGTTTTCTCACTACCCTTAAAACCGCTTAATAATTTTATCTGAGATTTTATCGATCCTTTAATTATATCTTCGGGCTCATCAAGACTTTCAAAGCTTAGGTTATCTATAATTTTCATAGGTCTCCAACAGTGAAGACAGCGATTAGGACAAGAAATATTTGGGGACATCTGGCAGCATTTATGGCTTTCAATTCCGTAAAATTTTTCCTTATAACAGTAACCTTCATCTCTTAATGACTTTTTAGTCCATCCACAAACCTGAACTGCAGAATGATTGCCCACTATAGAATAATGCTGGCTTTCTAACCTATCTTTAATTTTTTTAGGGATCATACTAGTAACTATATACCATGTTTTTAATATTAACGTTAGAAAATATGAATTGCCCAAAAAATCATTAATAGCAAGAATATTGCCAAAATACTATAAGTGGCGAGAGAGTAAGCTTTCTTAGCTATTTTCTTACTGCCTGTAATCCAGACAATCGTTGAATAAAAAACTCTGCCACCGTCAAATATTCCTAGAGGTAACATGTTAACTAGTGCAACACCGAAACTAGCCAATATTATCCACCATAATAAATTGAAAATAAAGATAGTTAAATTAGTCGCTATCCTTGGTTTATAATATGTGAAATGATCTCTAAAGAAAAGCATTTCGCTTCTCATTGAGGCAAGATTTCCAAAACCTTCAGGACTATAAGGTGATATCCCTAAATATGGTTTTTCTTCATCACCAGGACTAGCATCTAAGTTTAAAGTATACTCTCTTTTTTCACTGTCTAACTTTGTTATAATTGTCACATCATCTCCGACATTATATTTAGATAAGACATTATTCAAATCATCTTCATCTCTAATTTCCATACCTTCTATCTCTATAATAACTCCCGAAAGGCCAGATCTCAATGCCGGGCTGTCATGGAATGCAAAATTGTATTCTCTATCTTTATCAATTTCATCAATATAATAGCTCTGGTTATTGTAAATAATTTCTGTTAAATTAACCCCTTCATTTATGCTTACATAATGCTCATTATCTGTAATAGTTATATTTTCTGTTGGAAGGACTGTGACTGAATAAGATCCAAAGACAATACCTTCAGGCGAGTAGGCAGATATGGCAAATAGCCATAAAATAAAAAAGAAGATTACAGCTGTCAGTATATTTGCAAAGGCCCCTGCAGATAGAAAAGGAATCTGGTCTCTAGGTTTCATTTTCTCGACTTTATCCTCATCAGGCTCAACAAAAGCTGCTGCAAAAGGACCTAAAAATGCAAAACCGGTACTTTTTATTTTAACATTTTTCACCCTCGCAAAAAGACCATGGAAAAACTCATGAGGTATTGCTGCCGCGGCCAAAATTGCTATAAAATATGTAAAATAAAGCGGTGGCAGAAAATCTACCTGGAACAACTCAGGTATATAGGGGATTAATGGCATTAAAGGTGGAATCTTGAAAGCCTGCACAACCTCAGGTTTACTAAATAAATATAGTGCTCTTATAAATACAAATATTCCTCCTGCCATCATTAAATATCCGAAAACAATAATCACCCACTCAAATTTTCCCAGAGTTTTTTTATATCTCTTGCTTAAATAATCCATAATTTTGACACCAATCTGTGTCCTATAAAGAAGCATAATCCCCTCTCTTTTCAAATTTTTCCTATTTTTATATAAAAAAATGGTTAGAAATATTCCAAATAGTACTAAGAATCCTAAATCATATATATAAAAGCTCATATTTCCCTCTTATCATTTCTTTCTAACTTTTCTAAAGTTCTTTTGACCACAACGTCTACACTTAACTTTATTTTCAGTTATCTTTCTAGGGTCAGCTCTAATCTTTGTCTTACAATTTTTACAAATGAACACATTCTCATATGTTCTCTTATGCGCTTCAGGTATTCTTGTTGCCATTTTATATTATTTATAATTTCCTTTTTATAATTTTTTGCCCTTCAACATCCCAGTACTCAACAGTGTCTTCGTCATTAATCTCCCCAATTATATCTTTATCAATATCAACATCAATAGTTTCATAAGTTTCAAGATCCATTAGATTTGCTTTCTTCTCTTCAGAAGTTAATACTTGACCTTTCAACTTAATAATTTCTGGAACTTCGTATTTTTCATGACCGGGTACAACAGTGACTTTTTTACTCTTAGTAAAAATATCTATAGCTGATATTCTCGCTTTTGTATGACCGTGTTTACCGGTAGTGCTAGTCTCTATCTTATCGACAATACAATGATTTCCATCAAAGGTTATAGCATCCCCCTTCTTCAAACTTCCTGCATCAACAACTTTAAGTGGCATATGGATATCAAAAAAATAACCTTTTTAAACCTATGGTTATTTTGGGTCCTAGAATGCCTAAAAAGATAAAAGAAAAATCAAAAATAAATGAAGGGAATAAAAATAATGGGGAAAATCCCAGCAAAGACTCTGAAAAAAGCAATAATAAATTGGAAAAGGCAGAGTTTGTAGAGCTAGATTATGTTGGAAAGGTCAAGGGAGGGAATATTTTTGACACAAATGTTAAGGATGAAGCAAAAAAGATAGGGATAAATATAGAGTCTAGGCCTGTGGCAATTTGTCTTGGCCAAAATATGATTTTATCTGCAATAGACAATTTTCTAATTGGCAAAGAGATTGGCAAAGAGTATAAATTAGAATTAAAATCTGATAAGGCATTTGGAGAAAGAAAACAAAAATTTGTGAAAACTATGCCTATGAAAGTTTTTGAGAGACACGGGGTCAGTCCCAGAAGAGGGATGACTTTTAACTTTGACAATAAGATGGGGACAATAAAAGCTGTCTCAGGAGGGAGAGTTATTGTAGATTTTAATAATCCCATAGCAGGAAAAGATGTAGAGTATAAGTTAAGACCTAAGAAGAAAGTTACAAGCCCTGAGAGAAAAGTTAGGTTGACTATTAAGACATTATTGAATAAAGAACCTAAATTCGAGATTAAAAATGGCAAGGCGATTATTGATCCTGAAAATGATAAACAATTAGCCCAAATTTTAAAGTTATATAAAGATAAATTAGGAGAAATAGTTAATATGGAAGTGACTGTTAAAGGTCAGGAAAATTCAGAAAGTAAGAATAAATAATTTATAATGTCTCTATAACACCATATTGGTCAGAATAGAGAAATATTTGACAAATTCCTATCTTTAACTATAACACAATAGAATATAAAAATTTATAAACTTCTTAAGTTAAATAAAATAAGTAAAAGGTGAAAAAATGGATAATGAAAATTTTAACAGTCAAGATAATGTAAAAGAAAGTAGTTCTAAAATTAATAAGGAAGATTATTCCTCACAGCCTGCCGGGAATCCAGAAAGGGCAAGGGCAGATATTCCTAATCCTTCTGACGGAACATCAAATATAGATGAAGAGCTAGAGCAGTTATTGCAAAAACAGACAGCTAAGGTAAAGGTTGTTGGTGTAGGTGGAGGAGGGGGAAATACTATAAGCAGAATGAGGGAAATAGGTATTAAGGGTAGCGATTTAATAGTTGCAAACACAGACGCTCAGGATTTATTGTATGCTAACGCAAACCATAAAGTTTTGCTTGGTAGGGAATTAGCTTCTGGATTAGGTTCTGGAAGTAACCCAAAAATAGGAGAAGAAGCAGCAGAAGAATCAAGACAAGAGATTAAGAAAATGTTGACTGGGGGAGATATGGTTTTTGTGACATGCGGATTAGGTGGTGGAACAGGTACAGGGGCTTCAGCAGTAATTGCAGATATAGCCAAGAAATCAGGAGCATTAACTATAGGTGTAGTAACTTTACCTTTTACTATTGAAGGAAATAAGAGGTTAGAAAACTCAAATTACGGATTAGAAAAATTAGAAAATACTGTAGACACATTAATAGTCATACCTAATGATAAATTGTTAGAGTTGGCCCCAGAATTACCGTTACATACGGCATTTAAAGTCGCGGATGAGGTTTTAACAAATGCAGTTAAAGGGATAACAGAGTTAGTTACCAAGGCAGGACTAGTTAACTTAGATTTTGCAGATATAAAAACTGTTATGTCTGATGGCGGAGTATCTTTAATAGGTATGGGCGAATCAGATACTCAAGAAAGAGCTCAGGAAGCTGTTGAGAAAGCTCTTGACAACCCATTATTAGATGTAGATGTTTCAAACTCTAGCGGGGCACTAGTTAATATTGTTGGGGGACCAGATATGTCTTTAGATGAATCCCGACATATTATAGAATATATTGGGGAAAAATTAGGTTTAGATGCCCAGTTAATTTGGGGAGCGCAAATAAGTGAAGATATGGATCAGTCGTTAAGAGTTATGTTAATAGTAACAGGTGTAAAGAGTAGCCAGATATTGGGTAGAGGTGACACTCAGGAAGAGAAAGAGAGAGAAGATATGTCTGACGAATTAGGTATAGAATTTTATGAGTAATTAGTTTTAATATTTTTACTTAATATTTTTGAAATTTTTATTTCTAGTATGCTTTTCTATAATTTTTATTGTTCTTAAAATATCTCCAATATATAAATCATACTTTGATATATTTTTATTATTCCTTAGGTATTTTATTAGGTTCAAGTCAGGGCTCAATAATTAAAAGCAAACATTTAAAAAATACTATAAACTAATAGTTTATAACTATAAACAAAATGGAAACGAAGGAAAAGGTATTGTTGGAACTATTGAAAGAAGGAAAGAAAACAGCTAGTGAATTAGCTGAGCAGCTAGAAAAAACTCGCCCAGGAATCTGGAAATCCTTGAATAAATTATATGACCAAGAATTGATTGTTTTGAATGCTGTAAATTCAAAAAAAACAAGTACCCGGATAGCAAATTTAAACTACAAAAATCCCTTGACAAAAAAAACTCTTTCACTTATACTTACAAGGCAAGCAAGAGACTATCAAAGATGGATTGATTTGTTTTCTAAATTAGAAAAATATTCTAAATTTGTTTTGCTGTTTGGAGGTGTTTTAAACAATTTAAACAAAACAAAGGATATTGATGTCTTGATTGTTTCTGATAAAAAGAATTTCAAGAAAATTAAAGAAATTATAACTAAAATCCAAAAAACACAACTCAAGAATATCCATTGCATCCAGTTAACGTCAAAAGAATTTCAGGAAGAGATAAATTCGAAGAATAAGGCTTATTTAGATGCCGTTAAGAAAGGCATCGTGTTATTTGGTCAGGACAATTTTATAAAAAATATGGAGAAATTAAATGGGAATTGAAAAAGAGTTAAGAGAATGTTTCAGAGCAGCAAGAAAAAAAGAAGATAAAGGGATAAAACATAAGAGCTTACTTATTGTCAATCCTAACAAAGAAGAAGCAAAACAATATTTAGATAAGGCTAAACAGGAGTTGATTCTTTGCGAAATGTACAAAACAAAAGGTTTTGATTATAAACTTCCAGAAGAGTGGTTCTACACTCTTTATTATTGCGCCTTATCAATTCTTTCAACAATAGGTGTTGAATCCAGAAGCCAGAAATATACTGCTCTTTTGTTAGATTATCTTGAATCTAAAAATTTGATTGAATATAATAAAGATTTTATACAGAGAATCAAGGTTTATTCCAAAAAAGGAGAAGAATCTGAAGTAGACAGAAGAGAATTTGCGAGGTATAGTTCTGCAACAAAAATAGAAGAAGTTGAAGAAAGATACGAAAGAATGATGAATTTATGCAAGGAAGCAATTTTTCAGGCAGAAAGCATATTATACCAAAAAGGAAAAATTGAAATCCCAAAAGAAATTTTATGAAAATACAAATATAACTTCTGTATTAAAAATTTAGCAAGAAATCTATCAGTTAAGGCGGAAGGGTCAATGCGTCGTTAAGAGCAGGACTCACTCAATAAATATCAATGAGTTGTTAAATGTTTACCCATACAATAACAAGTATTATTATAACATCTCTGAAGAACTGAATTAAACCCTCTCTCTTTTGCTGTTTCAGGGCTAATTTCTCTGTTATAACTATCTAAATTAATATCTTCTAAAGAACATTCAAATTCCTCATTATCCCAACAATCCCATCCTGTCTCGCAAGCAGGTTGGTAAACATAACCTTCTTCTATACTAAATGTTTTCTCAATAGTTTCAATATTGTTTTCAAAAACTTTTAATTCATCATCATACTTAGAAGAAGGGCAAGAATCTAACTTGTAATAAAACATAACCTTATATTTTCCCGGCTCTGCTAGTGTATTCTCATAACATATTTGCTCTTCCCCATCACAATCTCTCTCCCTAGAAACCCTATATTTTCTGTCCCAGATATAATCATATTTAGCTGAAACATTTTTGCAAATGGGAGGACGATTAAGAGCTTCGCAAGCTATAATGGGAGCGTCACAAGGATCTTCGCATTTTGGAGCAAAACATTCTAATGTCAAGCCCAATTTTTCCCACCCTCCATCATTTTTCTTATAAATCTCAGGATAGTACTGGTCCCATCTTCCAGACCGGGGAACATTTATCTCCTCATTAGTATTTAATGTAAAAATAATCTCACCATTTGTCTCATCCATACCTATATAGATAGCCTCATAATCTTTATGAGGTGAAAGAAGAATGTTTGAAATAATTAAAATTGCAAAAATCACAGATATAATAACAACAAAATAAACTATTTTATTATCTTTAATAATTTTGTTTAAATTACTCATTCTCTATTTATTTTTTTGTTTTTTTCTATCTTTATATCTCTTCTGATTTTTAAAAGACAACCATATACTTATAATTAGGGCAAAAACAAGTAAAATAATACCTATCCGTTGAGGTGTTGCTTCAGAACCAGCAACACGACCAGTTATAGTCGGCGACATTAAAAATAAACCTGCTAGGGCAATAATAAATATGGCTATCATGGCAACTGCAGATCTAAGCTCTGAAATTCCAGACTCGGCTTTTTCTAAAGACAATATTGTTTTTTTCATCTTGTTTTCTTTCCCCCTATCTTTAGGGTCGGAACTTTTAGATTCTTCATAAACTAGATCTTCGGCAATTTTTACATGCTCTTCTGCCAATTCAAAATTCTCACCTTTTTTATTTTCCTTTGTCATAAAATAATTAGAAATTAGAGATATATAAGTTTATCGCCTATTTTTCTTGAAAAAAAGCATTTTCATAACATTTAAAAACTGATTCTTTCTACAATTAATATGTTAAAGAAAAGTTTAAGTCAGTTATCAAGTTTTTACAAAAGCTGCACCAGGGTATGGAGAATACTTAAGAAACCAAGCAAAGAAGAATTTCAATCTATAGCAAAAGTTTCAGCCATAGGTATATTGGTTATAGGATTTATTGGATTTCTAATTTCGCTATTACTTGGCCAATTTTAACTTTTAAATTATAAAATTACAAAACAGCAAAATTTATAAAGACCCATACTATTTTACTGGTAACTACTTCTTATTATATTTAGAGGTAGTTGGAACTAATTTGCAAAATGGAAAAAGAAGAAAATACAGAGGAAAGTAGAGAAGGCATCTCTAGCTCAGACGTTAAAGAAGATCAACAAGAAGATACTCAGATATTTGTTGTCAAAGTTACAACAAACAAAGAAGACAACGCCTTTGATATGATTAGGGCAAGAGCCGATGAAAAAAACTTAGATGTTTTTTCAATAGCCAGGCCTCAAGGACTGAGAGGATATATATTTTTAGAAGCTAAAGAAAGAGATGTTATAGAGGAAGCAGCATTTAACTTACCATATGTTAAAGGGATTTTACCAAGAACTGTTACATATAAAGAAATTGAACAGATGATGGAACCTAAGGTTGAAGAGATAAATATTAAACAGGATGATATTGTTGAGATAACTGCAGATCCATTCAAGAAAGAGAAAGCAAAGGTTAGCAGGATTGATAGACAGAAAGGCGAAGTCGTGGTAACACTATTACAGGCAGCAATTCCTATACCTGTAACTGTAAATTTAGATGACATAAGGATTTTAAGAAGAGAAGAACAAGAAGAAATGAATGAGGAAAGTGAATAATGAAAATAAAATTACTAGTTGAGGGAGGAAATATGGAACCGGGACCAGCAATAGCTCAGAAGATAGGACCATTAGGTATCAATATGGGGAAAGTAATCCAAGAAGTTAACCAGTCAACTGAAAGTTTCAAAGGTCTGAAGGTTCCTGTAGAGGTAGATGTAGACCCGTCAACTAAAGAATTTGAAGTTGCAGTCTTTTCCCCACCTGTTTCTGAATTAATTAAGAAAGAGGCAGGTATAGAGAAAGGTAGTGGGGAACAGAAAAAAATGAGTGTCGCCAATTTAGGAATAGAACAAATCATTAAAGTTGCCAAGACAAAACACGAAAATATGCTGGATAAGAATTTTAAGTCCGCAGTCAAGTCCGTAGTAGGATCATGTGTCTCTTTAGGAGTATTAGTAGAGAGTAAAGGCGGCAAAGAAATTGAAGAAGAAATTGAAGAAGGGAATTATGATGAAGAAATTAATAGCCAGAAAACAGAAGTTGAAGATAAGAAAAAGGCAAAACTGAAAAAAGAGTTTAGCAAGATCACTAAGGAACAGCAGAATATAATTGAGAAGGAGAAGGAAGAAGAGGAAGCTGCAGAGGCAGCCGCCGAAGAAGCAGCAGAAGGCGAGGAAGAAACTACTGAAGAAACTGAAGAAGCAGCAGAAGGCGAGGAAGAAGCTACTGAAGAAACCGAAGAAGCATAAACTTGATTATACATTAAATTTATAAACAAAACAACCCCTTCCATAAAAGAGGGGGTTGTCGGCTAGTCTGGCTAGGCTTCGAGCTTTGGGAGTTCGCGACGCAGGTTCAAATCCTGCCAACCCCATTCAAGCTTACTTAAAAATAAATTAGCAATAAATAATAAAATGGCAAGAACAAAAAAAACAAAATCAACTGCAAGATTTGGGGCAGGATATGGCCTCAGGGTTAGAGAGAAAACTAAAAAAATAGAAAAAGATCAGAGGAAAAGGCAAAAATGCCCTTTTTGTAATAAAGAAGGTGTAAAGAGACTATCAAATGGTGTATGGAAATGCCCAAAATGTGAAAAGAAATTTGCTTCAGGGTCTTATCTTGTAGATTTGCAAAAAAAGACCAGTCAATAGATTTAAAAAACTAAAAATATAAAAGATAATATAAAATGACAACATATAAATGTTTCAAGTGCGATGAGAAAATAAGTAGTGAGGAGTTAGAAAGGCGTTTTTCATGTCCTCATTGCAATAGCCGTATATTTTATAAACCAAGAACGGCTATTAAAAAAATAAAGGTCAAATAATTCAAAATGGAAAAAGAAATGCAGCAAAAAATTCAGGAAATGCAAGGTAAAGAGCAGCAACTCCAGAGATTTTCAATGCAAAAACAAACTTTTCAGGCAGAAGCTAAAGAAGCAAATTCTGCTTTAGAGGAAGTTAAAGATTCTGAAGAAGATGAACTTTACAAAATAGCCGGCCAGGTTATGATTAAATCTAAGAAAGAAGATTTAGTTAAAGAATTAGAAGAAAAGAAGAAAACTATGGATTTGAGAGTAAACTCAATTGAGAAACAAGAGAAAAAGATAAAGGAATCACTAGACTCATTAAAAGGGGATGTGGAAAAAGCATTAGGTAGTGGCCAAGATAATCAAAAGGATGAAAAAAAAGAGGATAAATAAATGAAGGAAATATTTATAAAGAAGCATTTATAATAACTAATATGGGAATAAAAAAGAAATTTTCAGGATTTTTTTCAAAAGGGGAAGTAGAAGAGCCAGAATATATTGAGGTAGACCTAGGTCAAAAGTCAGAAAAGAGAAAAGTTATGGTAAGACCTTTTATTATTAAAAACTTTGAAGATATAGACAAAGTTTTGAATTCTTTAAGAGAAGGATATACAATTGCAGTAATTAATATTTCACCATTGAAAAAGAAAGATATGATTGAGTTAAAGAGGGGAATATCTAAAATTAAAAAGACAGCAAACGCTTTAGAAGGAGAAGTTGCAGGTTTTGGGGAAGGCATGATAATTGTTACACCCTCTTTCGCAGAAATTTATAAACCAGAAAAGAATAAGAGCGGGAAGAAAGATAAAAAAGAAAGCAAGAAAGAATAATTCTATGAAAACTTTATTTATTGAGGCTAAGAAGAAGATAAAAGATTTCGATATTGATATAAGCAATCTTCCAGAAAAGTTACATTTACTTTACTCTATACAATATAAGGCCCTAGCTGAGAATATTAAAAAATATCTTGAAAATAATGGTTATGATATTTTAGGTTTTGAACAAGTTCTAGGTTGTAGCAAAATAAATCCGAAGGCAATCTTATTATTAATAGGTAGCGGTAAGTTTCATGCATTACAGTTAGCTTTCTCAACTAGCAACCCTGTCTTTATTTATGAGGGTAACTCAATCAGGGAAATCTCTCAGGAAGAGATAGATAAAGCAAAAAATAAGATAAAGGCAAAATTAAGTAAATTTTATTCTGAAGATAATATAGGTGTTTTATTTTCAAATAAGGCAGGCCAGAAAAAAAACAATAATATAATTGATAAGCTGAGAAAAAAATATGATAAAAATTTCTACCCGTTTATCTCAAACAATATAGACCTGACCGATTTAGATAATTTCTCTATAAATATATGGGTAAATACTGCATGTCCTGGTCTAGAATATGACAGTAATAAAGTCATAAATTATGAAAATATAGGAAAAAATAAATAAAAAATAAAAATAAAAGCTAGCTAATTTACTTATTAGCTATTGCGAAAACAGTTTTTAGAGCAGCTACTATTGTTGCTGGTGCAAATAATACTACTAATGCAGTCAACATTTCATTTAAATATGCAACGGCTTCTAGACCTTCTCCACCAAAATAACTTACGATCACCAATACTGTTCCGGCCAACATAAATTCCTTAGTCTGTTTCTCACTAACATTTAACAATCCTATAACAATACCTATAAGTACTAGTGCTATTGCCCAGTTTCCTACTGTAGGATTTATAGCTAAAAGACCAACAATTACTGCTAAAACCACACCTGCTAAGAATGCCCATGCTCCTATAACATTCTCATTTTTTTTCTTTGGCATTTTTTACCTCCTTTTTTTATTTTTCTTAGTATAACATAGGTATATGGCTTTAAAAACCTTTTCAATCGCAATTTAACATATATTTCATATTACCAAAAAGTTTATAAACTATCGTAACTCTTGAATAAGTACACT
>PWGL01000034.1 GCA_003554465.1 Candidatus Pacearchaeota archaeon | reverse complement strand
TGAAAATTATAGATGCCACAAATGCAGTAGTAGGAAGACTCGCAAGTTATGTTGCTAAAGAAGTCCTTAAGGGTGAAGAAATTGCTATAGTCAATTCTGAAAAGGCAATAATTGTTGGAAAGAAAAAGATTTTGAAGCAAAAATTTAAAGAAAATAGAAGTAAACATGGAAGTAGTCAAAAAGGACCTTCATACCCTACACTGCCAAAAAACATATTGAAAAGATCTATAAGAGGTATGTTGCCTCACACTAAAGAGAGAGGGAAAGAAGCTTTAGGAAGGGTTAAATGTTATGACGGAATTCCAAAAGATTTAGAGGGAAAGAAAACTATAAAAGGTGGGAAAGGCAAGGTGGGAATTAAATTAGAAACAATATCAAAAGGAATAAGATAGAATGGTAAATAAGAATAATGAAAATATAGTGGTCTCTGGAAAGAGAAAATCAAGTGTTGCAAGTGCTACAATAATTAAGGGTACTGGAAAAGTTACAATAAATAAAAGACCCCATACATTACTTTCAGAAATAAGGAAGTTATTAATTGAGGAACCATTAAAAATAGCAAAAGAGACCTTAGGTGAATTGAAGTTTGACATAAAAGTGAATGTGAGAGGTGGTGGTCAGGAAAGTAGGATTGAGGCATCTAGGTTGGCAATTGCCAGGGCATTAGTGGAGGCAAGTAAAAGTAAGAAGTTGGAAGAAGCGTTTACAAATTATGATAGAAATTTATTAATTGCAGATACAAGAAGAAAAGAGCCTTGCAAGCCAGGAATATCAAAGGCTAGAAGTAAGAGACAGTCAAGCTATCGATAATTTTTTATTTAATACTTAATTTTTCCAGTTTTGACTGTGTCTTATTGAAAAGTTCTGTAGAAATTATTGGTTCGTGGTTCCCATGATATATTTGGCCGTTAAACCTAACCTTGCCTATATAGGTGAAATTTCTCAATATTTTTTTTATTCCGTTCACCGAAAAACCATATTTTTTTGCCAGACTACTTAGGTTTGATTCATCATTCAAAAAATCCCTAAATATTTTCTCAACTTTTAATTTTTCCTCGGGATGAAATTTTAATTCTTTTTCTTTAATCCTGAAACCATAAGGTGCCCTATTTACTATATTCCCTTCTTTAGCCTTTTTTCCCATCTCAACTATATTTTTATTCTCACCATATTTTCTAAAGCTTTCTAGTTGTCTCCAATCAACTTTCTCCCCCATATATTCTTCTAATTTTTCAGAAGGTAAAAACTTTCTGCATATTGAACATAATTTAAATTCATAATTCTTATCTTTGAAATTCTCTCTAACCATATCTATATCTTTTCCTTCATAACCACATTTCTGACATTTATCACTCATCTTCTAAATCTAAGGGAGATTTAATCTTTTTTAACTCTTCTGTTGAGACATGAGCATATAGTTGGGTTGTAGACAAATCCGCATGACCTAATAGTTCTTGAATTTTTCTAAGATCTACCCCGTTTTCTAATAAGTGGGTTGCAAAGGAATGCCTTAATGTGTGGGGGTGAATATTTTTATCAATATTTGATTTTTTAGCAACATTAGATACAATTTTCTGTATATTTCTACTACTTAATTTTCCGTTAGGTCCTGAAAACAAATATTCATTTCTTTCATCCTCATTTTTTTCTGCTATTTTTTTCAAATCTTCATATAAAAAATTAGGTATATTAAAAATTCTGTCTTTCCTACCTTTTCCCTGTTTAACATAACCTATTTTTTCATTAAAGTTTAGATGATTTATTTTTAGATTGGTTAATTCTGAAACTCTCAATCCTGCTGCATATAATAGCCCTACTATTAATCTGCTTTTTTCTCTCTTGCAAGAACTTATTAACTCCTTACTTTCTTTTTTAGTTAAAACTGTGGGGATTTTCTTGCTTTTTTTTGGCCTCTTAATTCTTTTTGTTATGTCATTGTCTAATATGTTAGAATAAGCATATCTTATGGCAGATAAAAATAATATTGTGGTTGATACCGACTTATCAGATAAATTTTCTGCAAGATACTCTTTTACATCTTCCTCTTCAACCTTATCTGGATTTTTATTTATAAAGTCTAAAAAATTCCTATTGCTTACCATATAACTCTTTATAGTATTTTCTGAATTCTTGCTTATTTTCAATTCAGTCTTAATCTTTTTCAAAAATTTTTCTTTATCCATTTTTATTTATCTTAACTATATATTTTTTCAGCCAATTTAGATTTAAATTCATCTGTTAGGGGTACAAATTTATCTGCTAAGCCTCTATTAATGAACCAGTCTCCCAGTTCATTTATTTTCTCTCTCCCTAATTCCCCCTGAAAATTAACTCTCTCCAATTTCCTATTTATGTATCTGGAAAGAATATCTGCGGCATACAAAACAGTTGAGCAAGACATCCTACCTTTATTTGGTTTAACTAAATTTTTTACATTCACATTACAATCAAAGGTTCTAAAATAATCTTTAATCCAGGCTTCCTGGTATCTTTCAATTTCCCCATCTATCCTTATTTCTATATTCTCGGGAGAAATTTTTAAATCTTTTAAGTAACTACTTATCAAAAAACAAGAAAAGAAAGGTGTTAATGGTTTGAAGCGCCTTAGCCTATCATCTATAAGTTGAGTGAACCTATAATCATTTCTATCTACCCAATTTATTACTTCGCAAGAATATCTTCTGTTCTTTCGCTCTTCAGGAATAATGTCTTTTTGTTCAAGAGAAAAGGTGGCACTAAATAAATCGCCTCTTTGGTTATTATTAGCATGATTTGTGTCATCTACACCCACACATAACATATTTCTTTTCATTCGAACCCCTCTTACTTCATAATAATATAATTATACGAACTTTATAAATCTAATCCGATTTTGATATTCTGAATTAAGAAAAGGTTTTTAAGGTACTGTTAACTTATATAAAGATGGTAAAAAAGCAGAAAAGTCAGAAAAGAAAAATAAATTCAGATGACAAAACATTAGCAATCGTAACCCACATAATAAGTTTATTTGTAAACCTTTTTGCCCCTTTAATAATACTTATAGTTACTAAAAGTGAGTATGTAAAGAAACATGCACGTAGGGCCTTAAACTGGCAGATAAGTCTTTTGATTTATTTTATTTTTTGTTTTATAGCCATTGTTGCATTATTTTTCTTGTCGGCCGTATCAATGTATTTTCTTATTTTCCTAGGTATTTTTTTCCTTATAGTATTCGCCCTAGGAATTTTAGATTTTGTATTTTGTATAATTGGCGCAGTAAAGGCAGGAGATGAGGAAATATGGTCTTACCCTCTAGCAATACCTTTTCTTAGAGATTGATAAAAATTACTTAAAATTATTCTGAAGCTCTTTAGGTAGCCTATCGAAAACCCTTGAGTCGGGAGACAGTAAATAAAGATGATCCTTATTAGATCTTAAACCCCTGTAAACTCTTTGTAAAAAGCTTCTTCTTGCCTTATCCATATAAAAGTCGTTAAAATAGTTTGGCTTGTTTTTTCTTAAAATTTTCCAGAATAAAGAGCCAATATTTGGGTACGGAAACTTAGTTAATATAATACTATTACAAATCTCTCCAGGAAAATCTACCCCCCTATTACATTTTGTTGTATAAAGAATAGGCATTTCTTTTCTCTTGAATTTATTAATTATTTCTCCCCCTTTATCATTCATTTGTAAATTCTTTAATTTTTCCCTACTCATTAAATCTAGACCTAACTTACTTTTTTCTTCTTCAGAAGGTAAATCATAAAAAGAAATCAAATTAACTAGTGCTGGTTTTTCAGCTTTCTTTACTGCCCTGTTTAAAGAATATAGATATTGCTCCCTGTTATGTATCCCTTCTTTAAAATTTCTATATTTGCAATCTATCTCGAATCCTGTCTTTCTTAAACCTACCTCTCCTGGTTCTTTTGTTTCTGCCTCAATTATTTTATAATTTGATAACCCGAAGATTTCTTCCAAAACTTCTTCTGAATGTATGGTTCCCGACATCATTACAAAAACATTATTTTTATCAAGTAATTCTTTAAATCTCTTATCTATATTAGTTGTCACTATTTTTACTATTAAGTCACCCTTACCAGTTTTGTATCCCTTATATTTATTATTTTCAAAAGAAACATATGTTTCAGATAGGAAATCTTCAAAAGTTTTTGCTGCCTCCTCAACCGTATAACAATAATTTTCCTCATCACACTCTGCAAGTTCCATAAGATTAGTGTCTAAAAATATCCTTAGTAGTTCTTTAATATCTGTGTTACCTATATTTTTTATTTCCGGATTATGATTCTTTTTTAAAATTTTATTTGTCAAGTCTGTAACCTTTTTTATTGCCTCTCTTCCCTCCTCTTCTTCTGAAAATAATGTAGATAGTGCCATAGCTAACCTGTTTAAGTTAATATTTTTTTGATTTGAAAGACTGTCTAAAAATTCATCACATTCGTCTATTATTTCTATATCTGTGGCGGGTTTTCTATCCATTGTTGTCTCTAATAAATATTTATGACTATTGAATATTAACACATCTGAATTCAAGAAGTCCCGATACTGGTCATAATATCCGCACCCTTTTTTTCTCTGGTGAATATTGTAATCTTTTCCCTCTAAACCATGATATTTTTTACATTTAGAATCCAGCATAGATAAATCTACTTCAGAAGGTACTACAGGAGACCAGTAAGGACATACAGGAGCTATAGAAAGTCTTCTTATATCATTTATGTCCATGTCGTTGTCTGTTTTTGGATTTTTTCTGATATATTCTCTTATTCTTTTCTCGTTCTCTTTCTTAATTTCTATTTTGCAAGGTATCTTATTGTTGTTACATGTCTTACCTTCTAATAAATTATCTTCAAATATCCCTAAATCTTCAGATTCATAGTCTTCACTTTTTAAGAATGGACACTCAAAATTTGACCTTCCTTTTATCATATCTATTTTTAATTTCCTACCATTTTTCATAACTCTTTTTTTCTCAGAATAGTCATATTCATATTGTTTCTGTAATGTTTTTATTGGGACCACTACAGAGGCCTTGTCAAATTCTTTAGCTAAATTTAGGGCCATTGCGCTCTTTCCTGAACCGCAGACACCCTTAACAAATATGATTTTGTAGCCTTCTTTTATTGTATCTAAAATTTCTTTGACAATATCTTGCTGTGTCTTATTGTTTGAAAATCTTAAAGGTTCCAATTTTTCCCCTTCTTCTTCTAAACTCCATTCCTGATTTTTTTTCTCGGTCTTATTTCCTGGATCCTTATAAATATCCAAAAAATTAGAATTTTTATTAGTCATAAAGAATTAAAAAAGTATTCATTTAAAAGAATTTGTATTCTTGATTAAAAATGAAAGAGTTTAGGGGTAAGTTTTTAACTACTTATATTCTCAGATTAATATAAACTGGAGATAATAAAATGATAAAAACATATAGTGATGGAGGAGCAAGAGGCAATCCGGGTCCTGCCGCAATAGGAGTTGTAGTATATGATGGTGAAAAAATTGTTAAAAAATATAAAGAATTTTTAGGTCATTCAACAAACAATAGGGCAGAGTATAAGGGAGTAATTAATGCCTTAAAAATAGCGAAGAGATTTGGAAAGGAGATTATATGTTATTTAGATAGCGAATTGGTAGTAAAACAACTGGATGGTGAATATAAAATTAGAGATAAGCACCTCTTAGAATTTCATAACGAATTGAAAAAGATAGAAAAAGACTTGGACGGGGTGAAATATAGGCACGTTAGAAGAGAGGATGAATGTATGCAAGAGGCAGATAGGTTGGTTAATGTGGCATTAGATGAAAATATGGGAAATATTGACCAAAAGACTTAAATAAGCCAATTTATCGGTTTAAATAATAAAATGACAGAAGAAAAAAATACCGAAAAAGGAAAAGACAGAAAAGTCCAGGAAGGAGACAAAATTAAAGTAGAGTACGAAGGTAAATTTAAAGACGGAGAAGTATTTGACTCTTCAGATAAGGGTCAAGGAAAACCTATAGAATTTACTGTTGGAGAAAAGAAAGTTATTCCCGGAATGGACGAAGCAGTAAGAGGGATGCAAGTAGACGAAGAGAAAGAATTTTCAGTAGGCCCAGATAAAGGGTTTGGGGAAAGAAAAGAAGGTATGAGAAAAGAAATACCTAGAGACAAAATGCCTGAGGGACAAGAGCCAAAAGAAGGAATGATGTTGGCCTTAGGAACACCTGATGGAAGACAAGTCCCGGGAAAAGTTGTGGAAATTGATGACGAAAAAGTAGTTATTGATTTGAACCACCCATTAGCTGGAAAAGATCTTGACTTCAAAATAAAGATTGCAAATATAGAATAATTTTGACTTAATTTTTATTTTTCTTATTTATAGTTTAGATATTTGTTTTACCACCCTTATTAGCTTAATCTTCAACTATTATCCCCTTATTTTTAGTATATTCAATTAAATCCCTATATGTTTCATTGTTTTCCAATGTTTTTTTATTTCCCACCATTATAAACTTCTTCCTAGCTCTTGTTATTGAGACATTTAGTCTTCTCAAATTAGTTAAAAACCCCATCTCCCCCCTACTATTTGCCCTAACAAAAGAAAGGGTTATGATATCTTTTTCTCTTCCTTGAAAACCATCCACTGTTTTTATTTCTATATTCTCTTCTGGTATATTCTTTTTCAATAAATCTATTTGGTCATCATAAGGTGAAATTATACCTATCTTACAGGGGGTAATACCTTTATCTAACAAAATATCTATTATCTTTTTTACTTTTTTAACCTCTTTATTGTTTTCTTTTGAAGTTGAGCCGTTTCTTGTAGTTTCATTACTTTTAATGTCAACAAAAACTATTACATTATCTGGATTAAGAATTTCTTCACCACTATTTATTCTGGTATCTAATTTATGATTAACAACTGATTTATCCGCCTTTAACTCAGAATTATAAAAATTTTCGCTAGAAAATTGCATAATATCTTTATTCATCCTATATTGTGTTTTTAACATATATTTTATATTGTTCCCTTCTTCCCTATATATTTTTAATAATCTTTCAAATAATGTTTGACTTAACCCTTTCTGTGCCTCTTTATTCAAGATTGTAGGGGGTAATTGTTTGTGATCTCCAGCCATTACTATTTTATTTGCATATTGTAAGGGTATTAAGCAAGAAGGTTCTGTGGCTTGGGTTGCCTCATCTATAACCACTAGTCCAAAATAGTTACCTTTCAAAATTTCTCCTCCTGCTGTGGAGTTAGTAGTACATACAACATCTGCATCCCAAATAATCTCTGATACGGCCTTTCTTTCAAGCTCTTTTGCTTTCTCAATCATCTCATTTATCCTGTCTTGTAATCTTATCCATTCAGCCATAGCTTTAATTTTTCCTGGAGGTAACCCTCTACTACTTTTATTATCTTTAGCTAATCTTTTTATTTCCTCGTTACTTAACCCTCTCCTATTTTTTCCAGAAGGAAATATTTCATCTTCTTGCTCTTTATTAAGCTCTTCTACCTCTTCTCTTAAATTTCCAGCCCTCTTATATTTTCCATTGTCTTTTACAATAAAGTCTAGAGTGTGTTCTCTTAAATTTTTAGTTACCCTGGCAGGATGGCCCACCCTGACAACTTTCTTGTCTTTGTTTGTCAAAAAATCCACCATATTATCTACTGCCACATTTGAATCTGCGGTAGCCAGTACTTTTTCTCCTTTTTTCAAATGCTGTTCTATTACTTCTATAACTGTAGTAGTCTTCCCCGTACCTGGTGGCCCATGAATTAGAAATATGTCTTCAGATTCTAATGAATTTTTAACTGCTTCTTTTTGAGACTTGTCTAAATTTTTATTTATAAAATTCAATTTGCTTGCATCTTTAAAATTAGGCTTTTCTTTTCCTAAAATCAAATCTCTTAGAAACTTTTTTCTTCCATCTGCTTTTTTAAAATTTTCTAATGCTTCTATCATCCTTTGAAAAGTTATATCATTTACATATAAGTCAATTCTTAGACCTTTACCAAAAATAAATTTTTTTATGTTCCCTGAAAATGCAACAGATATAGTATATTTATTAGATTCAATCACTGTTCCTGTTGGGTTATCTTTATCTAAAGGCTTATTCTTACTAACCATAACTAAATCCCCTACAGAAATCTCATTCCTAGGAATCCCTTTGTCTTTGACAAACTTTACTATTAATTCTCCAAATTCTCTCCCTTGCTCTTTTCCTCTCAGCCCTAGTATTGCTCTACCTTTATTTTGTCTTTCAACACCTGAAAGATTTTTAATTTCGTTCATATGTCTGTTCATCTCTTCTTCTCTTTCAAGTTGAACTAATCTACCATACTTGTTGTTATAAGACTGGTAATTTTCAAATTCCATATCATTACAAAAATAAAAGGTTTTAAAAAATTTGGGAGTAGCTTTATAAATTTAAAACATTATTATTTGGTATGACAAAAACTTATGGGAAAATATACTCAGTAGATGAAATTAGTGACCGTATAACGAAGATTGTTGAAAATTCAGGTCTTGACAATATATGGGTAAAAGGTGAAATTAGTAACTTTAGGCATCATGATAAGAGGCATATGTATTTTTCTTTGAAAGATAAAAATGCGGTTATAGATTGCGCCATGTTCAAAAGTGCCAATAAAAAGTTGATATTTGACCCGGAAGAAGGTATGCAAGTTCTGATTAGGGGGAATGTTGGAATATATAAGAGAAGAAGTAACTACCAAATAATTGTTGAAGAGATGAAGCCGGCCGGCGGTAGAGGAGAATTATATATTAAATTTTTACAAATTAAGGAAAAACTGGAGAAAAAAGGGTTTTTTAATAAAGATAAAAATTTGCCCAAATTTCCAAAAAAGATAGGTGTTGTAACTTCTGGTAATGGTGCGGCAATTGAAGATATAACTACTACAATTGAAAGGAGATTTCCTGTAAAAATACTTCTTTATCCCTCGCTAGTTCAGGGAAAAAATGCTAAAGACAATATTGCTAGAGGTATTAAATATTTAGATAATACTGATGTAGATGTTATAATTATTGCCAGAGGTGGCGGATCTTGGGAAGATTTGTGGCCCTTTAACGAAGAGGTTGTTGCCAAGGCAATATACAATTGTAAAAAACCAGTCATATCTGGTGTTGGCCATGAAACAGATCACACAATAGCTGACTTTGTTGCCGATAAAAGGGCCGTAACCCCTTCGGGAGCTGCCGAAATAGCCGTACCTAATAAGAAAGAGTTGAATAGTCATCTAGATAATTTGAGAGATAGCTTAATTAAATTGATGAAAAACAACTTATTGATAAAAAAAGAAAGGCTAAACTCATTAGCTTCGAGAACAATATTCAAAAAACCTTTAACCCTTATAGAGAAAAAAGAACAACAGATAGATGATATAGAAAAAAACCTTAGTAATGTTTTGAAGTCTAGATTGGAAAAAATAAGTAATGAAATTGATAAAAAAGAAGGAAAATTGAATGCACTGAGCCCTTTTGGAGTTTTGGAAAGAGGATATTCTATAACTATGAGGGAAAACAGAGTTATCAGAAGCGTAAGTAATTTAAAGGAAGGAGATATTATAACTACTACCTTGAAAGATGGGAATGTAAATTCAAAGGTAAATAAAAATGGAAAATGATGATGAAAAATCTTTTGAAAGTTCATTAGAAGAGCTTGAAAAAACAATTCAGGAATTAGAAGATGGAGACTTACCGTTGAAAGAAAGTGTTGACAAATTTAAGAAAGGTGCAAAATTACTAAAAAAATGTAAGGAAGAGTTGAAAAATGCTGAGATATCTATAGAAAAAATAGTTGATGATGACGGAAAAATAGATTTGGAAAATTTTATTTAATTTCTTTATCTAATTTCTTAAGAATTTCTTCAGTCACTTTATTTATGTCTTGCTCTCCATCTATTTCAATAATTTCCACGTTAAGCTCATTATAATATTCAAATACTTGTTTAATCTTTTCTTGATAATTCTCTAGCCTTTCTTTAATAGCCTCAGGATTATCATCTTTTCTCCTAATTAACTCTCCGCCACATTTATCACAAGTACTTTCATTTTTTGGTTTTGGTTGAGTATTGAGATTATAATTGGCTCCGCATTTATTACAATGTACTCTGCCACTCAATCTTTTAATAGATTCCTCGTTACTAATATAAATCCTTACAACTTTATCTATATCTGTAACTTCTGATAATTCTTTAGCTTGCAACTCTGTCCTGGGAAAACCGTCTAAAATAAAACCATTATTACAATCTTCTTTTTTTATCCTTTCGCTCAAAACACCCACTATAATTTTATCGGGGACTAGTTCCCCTTTTTCCATATATGATTCCACCTTACTCTTTAAATCTCCCTCAGCGTTTCTTAACATATCTCCAGTAGATATATGGGGGGTTGTAAATTCTTTAGAAACTTTTTTTGCCTGGGTCCCCTTACCAGAACCTTGTTTCCCTACAAATATTAATTTCATTTTTATATAGTTTACCTTCTTTATACCTTTTTCATATTTGAAAATCGGTTACAAACCATTATTCTCTTTTTTAACGTTAGCCTGAGCTGCTGCCAATCTGGCTACAGGCACTCTAAAAGGTGAGCAAGATACATAGTTAAGTCCTTCGTTGTAACAAAATTCTATTGTGGAAGGGTCACCACCATGTTCCCCACAAATTCCCACCTTAAGATTTTTATTTTCTTCCTTACCTTTTCTTATTGCTATTTTCATTAGTTCTCCTACCCCTTCCTGATCTAAAGACTGGAAAGGCTTATCATAAATCCCTAACTCGTCATAATTTTGCAAGAATCCCGCATCATCTCTTGAAATTCCCAATGTCATCTGAGTTAAATCATTAGTTCCGAATGAGAAAAATTCTGCTTTCTTAGCTATTTTATCTGCAGTTAGTGCTCCTCTTGGGACTTCTATCATTGTTCCAATTTTATAATTAATTTCAATACCTTTCTCATTCTGAACTGTTTTAGCTACATCATCAATTATTTTTTTCTGGTTCTCAAATTCTTTTACGTTTCCTACTAGAGGTACCATTACTTCTGGTTTTACATTTCCACCTTCTGATTTAATATCTGCTGCAGCTTCAAATATAGCTTTAGACTGCATTTCAGTTATTTCAGGATAACTTATTGCTAATCTGCAACCTCTATGACCTAACATAGGATTAAATTCGTATAAATCGGAAATTTTCTTTTTTATATCTTGAGGTTCAACTCCTAACTCTTTTGCTAGATTTTGAATATCCTCATCTTCTTTAGGTAAGAATTCGTGGAGTGGAGGATCTAGCAACCTTATAGTTATTGGTTTTTCATACATAGCTCTAAAAATACCTGCAAAATCTTCTTTCTGCATAGGTAATATTTTATCTAGAGCCTTTTTTCTTGCATCCTTTGTTTCTGATAAGATCATCTCTCTAACTGCTTTAATTCTTGACTCTTCAAAAAACATATGTTCTGTTCTACATAATCCAATACCTTCTGCCCCAAAATTAATAGCTTTTTTAGCGTCTTCAGGTGTATCTGCATTAGTCATTATTCCTAAATCTCTAAACTCGTCAGACCACTCCATAATCTTTGCAAAATTGCCTCTTAAATCAGGCTCTACCATCTCTATTTCTCCCTCATAAACTTCTCCGGTTCCTCCATCTAATGTTAAAATATCTCCTTTGTTTATTACCTTTCCATTAACTTCTACAACTTTCTCATTTTCTGAAATATTTAAGTCACTACATCCTGCAATACAACACTTCCCCATACCTCTAGCAACTACAGCGGCATGAGAAGTCATTCCGCCTCTTGAAGTTAATATTCCTTTTGCCGCATGCATCCCTTCTATATCTTCAGGAGAGGTTTCCTTTCTGACTAGTATAACATCTTCCCCTTCATGAGCTCTATCTGCTGCCTCATCGGAATCAAAAACAACCTTACCTTTAGCTGCTCCGGGTGAAGCAGGCAAACCCTTAGCAATAGAGTCTCTTGTTTCTTTCTCTTCCTGACTTAGCTGTTTATGAAGTAATTGATTTAATGAGTTAGGGTCTACTCTTAATAATGCCTCCTTCTTTTTCACTAGACCTTCTTCCACCATATCTGCGGCAATTTTAACTGCAGCGTTGGCAGTTCTTTTTCCATCTCTTGTTTGTAATATGTATAATTTTCCTTTTTCTATAGTAAATTCCAAATCTTGCATGTCCTTATAATTTTTTTCCAAATTTTCTTTTATATCTGACAACTGAGAATGAATTTCAGGCATTTTTTCCTTTAAGTCATCTATTTTTTCAGGTGTCCTAATTCCTGCCACTACATCTTCCCCCTGGGCATCAATTAAGAACTCTCCATACATCTTCTTTTCACCTGTTGATGGGTTCCTGGTAAATGCTACACCTGTTCCTGAATCTTTCCCCATATTGCCAAAAACCATCATCTGAACATTTACTGCTGTGCCTATCAGACCTTTAATGCTATTTAGATTCCGGTATTTTATAGCTCTAGAGTTATTCCATGATCCAAATACGGCATCAATAGACATAGAAAGTTGTTCTTTAGGATCATTAGGAAATAATTCCTCTGTTTCTTTTTTAAACAAATCTTTATATCTCTCCACTATTTTTTTCAGATCCTCTGTCTCTAATTCAGTGTCTTGCTCTACCCCTTTCTCTTCCTTTATGTTATCTAAAACTTTCTCAAAATGTTCATTATTTATACCTATAACTACATCTCCAAACATCTGAATAAATCTCCTGTAAGAATCCCATGCAAATCTATCGTTACCTGTTTGTTTTGCCAAACCTTCAACAGATTCATCGTTTAATCCTAAATTCAATACTGTATCCATCATACCTGGCATGGATTTAGCTGCTCCAGACCTTACAGAAACCAATAAGGGGTTTTCATTATCTCCTAATTTCTTTCCAGTATCTTCTTCAAGCTCTTTTAATTTATTTTCAACCTCTTCTTGTATATTTTTAGGTAATGCTTCATCATTATCATAATATTTTTGGCATGCTTCAGTAGATATAGTGAATCCAGGAGGTATAGGTAAACCGAGGGAGGTCATTTCTGCCAGGTTAGCTCCTTTTCCACCTAATAATTGCTTCATCTCCTTTTTACCTTCTTTAAAAGAATAAACATACTTTTTACTTTCTATTTTTCCTGCCTCTCTATCGCTGGCCACTTCTTCAGACTTTTCTAATCCTGCGGGATTTACCTCTTCTTCTGTCATAAGATAAAACTCCTTCAGTAGTATTTATAAATATTGTGGTACTAGAAACTATAATTAAAAATAAATTTTATTAAACTTGGCTAAGAAAGAATTTGTTGTTCAGAAACATCTTGCCAGCAATTTGCATTATGACTTTAGACTTTCTTTAGATAATGTCTCAAAAAGTTGGGCAATTCCAAAAGGCCCTAGTATGAATCCAAAACAAAAAAGATTGGCAATTATGACTGAGGATCACTCGTTAAGTTATAATAATTTTGAAGGTATTATCCCTGAAGGAGAATATGGTGCTGGAAAAGTTATAGTTTGGGATAAAGGTAAATATGAAGGCGAAGAAAACATTAAAGAAGGTCTAAATAAGGGTAAATTTAATTTTGAATTAGATGGGAAGAAACTTAAGGGTCTTTTCTCAATGGTTAAGATGCAAAAAAACAACTGGTTGTTGATTAAGAAAAAGATAAATATACAAATGATGGAAATATACTAAAGCAGGAAAGGTCCGTTAAGAGTGGTAAAACACTAGAAGAGATAGATTAAAAAGACTTAAAAAGGTGAATTTTCTCTTGTGCGGTCATGAAAGAACATGAAATTAAAGTGTGGCAGCCTAAGAAAGGATTAGATATAGAGATAAGTCCTTTTTCTTATGAAAACGAAAGGTTTGCTTGGTCTTTTAAAAATGGACAAATAAGAATTTTACCATTTTTAGATAAAGATAAAAAAGAAATTGTTAGAAAGGGGATTATTGATGGAGGGGAATTGATTATGAGAAGAGGTGAAAACCCTTTAATTTGTGGAAGAGATTTTAGAGAAAGTCGGTATATGATTACTAGCCCAAGAGAGGCAGTTAATAGATTAGTAGATTTTTTTGATGGTGAAAGTATCCATGTATATCTTAGCGGGGGTGGATTAGAAAAGAAAAGGTTTGGGCTTTACAGTGGCGGAGGAGAGGATGTAAGTCATCTCGAAGTATTGCAACTTTCAAAAGAATTGCCGGGTAAAAGTGAAGATAAATTATTGAGCGAAATACTTAATGAAAAAGCTCAAATATTGACATTTTCTAAAGAATCTCCAGATCCTGAAAAATATAGTAGTTGTAGAAGATCAAAAGTGTACAAATTGGAAGACTGGGAAAGAGTTAGAGATATCTCTTATAAATAACAATCAATCACGAAATTTTTCAATTATAAATCCTGTGGCGAATAGTAAAACACCCAATATTAAAAATATTAAAAAAATAGTTCTGAAACTACTCATGACTAACCCCCATACTGTGACTAGTTTTTCAAGAGATAAGGGCATATTTTTTCCTATTTCTATAATTGATTTTGATATTGTTAAAAAAATTAGGAAAGAAATTAAATAGAGAATTATTCCAGGTAAAAAAATCCCGACACCCACCCATTTAAAAGATCCTTCAAATTTCCCAAAAATAAAAAATAATACTATAAATATTATTAAAAAAATTGAAGATAATATAAAAAAGACCTTTCTCACTATGCCTATAAAATTCAACATTCTTTCTGGCAATACTTCTTTTAATTCTATCTCGGTAGGAAAATCTTCCATTTCTTCTTCTACGAACCCATCACCTATTATTTCATTGTCTTCAAACTCTAGAAATTCTTCATCAGTAATATTAGCTTCAAATTTTTCATCATTTTCTGAAAATTCATTAGTCCCCTTTATAGATGGTTTATCTATTTCTGCCCCTTCTATCTCTTTATCATCTATCAATAATTCTATTTCTTCCGTTATTTCATTAACTAAAATTTCTTTATTATCTTTTAAATCTATAACTAAATCTATTTCTTCTTTATCCCTTTTAATAACCGTTATTATCTCTTCAACCACATCTAAATAAGTGTCTTCAAACCATTCAGGAGGAAATGCCTCAGACATTGCAATCAGGATAACTTTTTCCATTTCTTCCTCCCCCATATCCTTCTCCTTTGCCCCCTCGTAAGCTCTTTCACTATCAGACATATTTTCTTCTAAATCTGAGATTATAAACGAGTAATCTATATTTTCAAAAATGCCTGCGTCTGTTACTAATTTTTCATGAAAATTTAAATTAAAAAAAGTATTATTTATCCCCACCCCTATCATAAATATAATTATGAAAATTATGAAAAAAAAGAGAATTACTGCAAGCAATATTTTTCTTCCGGTTTTTTTATTTTTATTATTCTCTTCTTCCATATTAAAATATATTTATTATTCTTTATATATTTTGCTTTTTGAAAGTGAAGGTATAAGCTTAAAAATGTGTGTATGCTAAAGAGAAATAAGAGGAAAGGATAGGACTACATATTAAAAACAGAAAATATAAAAGTGGTCATATCTAAAATATAATATGCCAGATAAAGAAAAAATAATTGTCACAAAGGTAAATAAAGAAGGGGTTTTTAACTTCGAAGATTTTTACAAATTTTGTGCAAAATGGGTAAAAGATAAAGGTTATCTTTTGATGGAGGAAAGAAATCATGAAGATAAAGAAGAGAGTATTAAAAAAAGAATTGTGTGGGTAAATAATAAAAATATTTCTGACTATTTTAGATACCAGATGAAAATGGAGTTTCTTACAGATATGAAAAATGTCAAAACTAAAAAAGGTAAGAAAACAAATAAAGGAAATGTCCAAATTACTATAAAAGGAATTCTAATTTATGACTGGCAAATAGAATATGGTTGGGGTGCAGACTGGGAATGTAGCCCTATAAAAAAATTCCTGAGAGGAATATATAATAAGTATTTTATTAAAGGAAGAGTTGACAAATATAGAAAAGGATTGAAAGAGGAAGTGGAAGATTTTTCTAATCAAATGAGAAGTTTCCTGAATTTTCAAAAAAAATGACATTTTGGGAATTGTGGAAAAATTTCAAAGGTTCTGAAAAAGGTGCTATTTTAGGTTTACTTGTTGGAGGATATATATTATTGATGTCTTACTTGTTCAAGATAGGTTTTGATTCTACGTTCTGTTTAGAAATCTCCGAGCCTGCAATCTGTATTAGGTATATTTCTTTGATGCCTTTAATTTTTGGTATAATTGGAATTTTATCAGGAATTATAATAGATTATATTCAAAAACAGCCAGAATAGAATAAATTTGCTGTTTAAACAGCTGTTTAAAACAGGCAAACAGCAAATAATCAATATTTGAGATTAATAATTTGTTACAACTATATTGTTATATAACAATAATCTTTTTAAATGTGCAATCTTTACTTTTGCAAATGACTTATGAATGTCAATTTGTTGTAGATTATGGGTTGCCTGCCAGGGGAAAAAGGTCTTTAGGTTATGAAAAAGATCCTCATCAAACAAGAGAAACCCATGGAGTTCAGGCTAATTGTGATGATGAAGCAGTTAAAAAGGCTGTAAAACTTGCAGAAAATTTAGCGTTAAATTACCCTACTAATCCTAAAACCGGGAGAACAACTGTAAAAATTTCTTCTCTCAAGAATTCGAGAGGGGATATTACTGATTTACTTGATGAAAAATCTATTAGTATGGGATCGGCAGAAAAATCATGTATAGATTCTAAAATAGCTAGATCCTTAAGAGAAACTAATTAATATTAATTTGTCAAATATAAAATTTATTTCTTTTATGATAATTTTATAAATATTTAAATTGTGAAAAAATATGGAATATAGAGCAAAGATAGTTGTTGATTGTGAAGATTATAAAGATATGCAATATGAAAAATTAAGGTTTGAAGCAGCTAATAGTGTAGAGGCCCACAGAATTACACATAACTTAGTAAAAAAATGTTTAGATATTTTTGGAAATTCAAAAACATCTGTAGATATTGTTGATTTAGTATGCCCAGGAAAAAATGAGAGGGTTTTGACTAAACCTCGTGATAAAAACATTAGAAATTTTTGAACGGTTAAAAAATATTTTCATTAAGGTACCTTAGTTAATAAGAAATATTAATATTGAAAAAATGTGATTAACAAAAGATAGTTTGCTGTTTAAACAGCTGTTTGTTTTTTTACTTTTTAGATTTTTTAGATTTTTATTTGCACTAAGGTTAGCTTAGTTTAAAGTCAGGAAAAGAAAAGATAAAAAAAGATTATAATTTATATGATGAAAGAAGAAAGTTATGGAGATCTTTTTGTCCCTGCAGAAACAATGTTGGGTTTGGGTTTTGTACTATATGCAATAATTGAAATTTTAAGTAAGAAAAAATAACAAATATTTTAATTATTTTAAACGGCTGTTTGTTTTCTGATAAATTGATTTTTGCACTAAGGTTAGCTTAGTTTAAATTGGAAAGAGAAAATGTTTTGAAAGAGAAAAATCAGATTGAATAAGAAAGGTTATTGTTCCTAAAAGTTAAAAAAATAGCTCAGAATGGCTCTATTTGGCCCCATTCAAATATGAAGCTTATAGAGCTTCTAAAGACCAAATTTTATATATATCTTAAAAAATAGTTCAGATAATGCAGGTTATACGAACTTTTGTTATTTTTAGTTATTTTGTCTTATTTGTCATTCCCTTATTGAATAAGTCATCGACAATACGATTTTTGCCCCCATCTACTGGAACAACTTTTCCAGGTATTTGTGATTCTGGCCCATCAGGAATTTGAGTTATCTTTTTTCCTACTGGTTTAGTTTTATTTCTATCTTCTAATAGCATAGGAAATATTTCATGAGACATTGAAATAGGGCAATCTAATCCGGTTAAACTTTTTTTAATTCTTTCTAATGAGTAATTTGTAACTTTTTTTCTGTATAAATGGTATTGGTTACTAAAACCAACCCTTACACTTCTTATTATTCTCCTTTTGCTGTATTCTTCTGATCCCAATATATCTTAAGAAAGGGGATAGATTATTTAAATATTATTGCTATTATAATAAGTAACCATACATTAATTTTAATATTTTTTAGTTTTGCACTAAGGTTAGCTTAGTTTAAATCAAGGGGATAAAGCTGTTTAAACAGATTTGAACAGCTGTTTGTATTATTATAGATATAAATCTTGTTAAAAAGATTTGAATTGTTTTATATTATGGAAATTCCTGGATGGATTAAAAAAGTTTATTCAATGATTGATCCCAAATATAAAAGTTAGAAGAGGGAGGAGAGAAAGAAGAGGGAAAATTTGAGAAAATAAAGAGAAAGTAGTTCATCTCTCTGAGAGTGAGGAAGAATTAGGGGTTGAAGAAAGAAGTTATGAAGATTCTCTAAAATGTGATTACTATAGATGGTATTAGATTGTATTAGATAGATTGTAAAAAATATTCATTTATACAAATTTTTCAATTGGGTGAAAATAAATATGAAATCAGGAAAATTTTTTAGATGTTTTTTGTTAATTATAATTTTTTAGATTTTTATTTGCACTAAGGTTAGCTTAGTGAAAATTTATTTAATTTCTGTTCATTTTTATAGAATTATTTGAAAAAATATACGCTCTTTTCAAATATGTATTGCATAAAGCTCCTAGGCTTCAATTTCGGTACTACTTAAACAGCTGTTTGAAACTTAAACAGCTGTTTAAGCCTGTTTAAACAGCTGTTTGTTTTGGCTGTTTAGGGTGTTTAAGTTTTAAACAGGTAAGGGTATTTTACCCATATATACGGAAAATTTAGCTTTTTTTATTGGAATTTTATATTTTCAATACCCTTAAACCCTCATATCTGTGTTTAGAAAACTTTATAAAAGACAAACAGCTTAAGCTAATATAATGTTTGATTGGTTATTTGGTAGCAAAAAAAAGAGGGAGACTGAAGAGAAAGTTGATAAATTAGAAGATCAAATAAAGGGTAGTTTCGATAAAGTAAAAAAAGATTTAAATAATACAGGAGAATGGGTTAAGCATCTAGACAATAAAGATTCTGACCAAGATAGCCAAATTTCTTATTTAGAAGACGAATTAGAGGGAATTAAGAAAAATTTAGAAGGTTTAAAAAATACAATTTCTATGTTAAATAAACAGGTGTTCAAACAGGCGTTTAAAACAGGCAAACAGGCACCGGACAAACAAACAGCTGTTGAAGCTGTTCAAACACCTGTTCAAACAGGTGTTCAAACAGGCGAAATAGAGGATTTATCTTGCTTCACAGTAATGGAAAGAGCTTTATTGTTTGTTTTACTCAATACAGATATGAAATTAAGTTATGAGGATCTGGCAGCAATGCTTGGTAAATCTAGAGCAACAGTAAGAGGGCAAATAAATAGCATAAAGCGGAAAAGTGAGAGTTTGATAAAAGAAAAAATTGAGAAAAATGGGACAAAAAGAGTACATATTCCTGAAGAAATTAAGCAAAAATTGCTAAAAAGGGTAAAAGTGAGAGTTAATAACAAAAAAAATAAGGAAGAGCAGGAGAAAGATGGAGAAGGAGAGTAAAAAAGTGAGAGTCAAGGTAAAAAGTGAGAAATAAAAATAAGAGGGAAAATGAAAAAATAGGGGAAAGTTATAAGTGAGAAAAGAAATAACAAGGAGAAAGTGAAAATTACACCCTTTTGCCCGAAAAAACAAAAAAAGTTGTTGTGAGAGGGATTATTTGCTTGAAAAAAGAGAAAAAAGAAAGTAGGAAAATATGATAATTACAGGCCTCATAAAGGTGAAATAATAAAAATTCCTAATCTGCTGAGAAAATGAAAAATGAAAAAATAATTATTAATAGAAAGAATATATAGTTATTCGCTTCACCGAAAAAACTATATTTCTCTTAATTTTATTATGGTGTCTAGAGTTGTTATTTTCCTTAGGTCTTCTGAAATATATAGCATTATCTTCTTGTTATTCATTTTCTCTTTTTTTATAGAAATGCCTTTATTGACAATTTTATGTACATAATCCCTTATTGAACCTTGTGAGAGCTCCATTTTGTCAGCTAAGACCTTATAATCTATGTCTTTTCCCTCTTGATCTAGCTGATATATTAAAGAAAATACTTTCATTTCCTGATTTGTTAGTTTTTTGAATTTCATTCTTAAATCTTTTTTTAAACTATCTAACCCTTCTAATATGTCTCTTGCTTTTTTTACCTTGCTTATTTTGTCTTCTCTATCGTTCTTTTCTAAGTCTCTAAAGTTATAAGAATTATTAGATGGTTCTCTTTCTGTATTTTTTATGTTATCAGGGTTTTCTTTTGAAGAATGATTATATTTAATCGAATTATCGCCATTTTCAGCATTATTTATGTGTTGGTTGTCTGTCTGTCTGTCTG
>PWGL01000148.1 GCA_003554465.1 Candidatus Pacearchaeota archaeon | reverse complement strand
GGGGGAATGCTCTTGAACTTTTGACCAGAGATCCAGTTATAAAACTTAATGGAGGAGTTATCTCTATTTTTGAAACAACCCAAAAATTAAGTATTCCGAATGGTGTTATAAGTGGTTTTGCATACCAATTTGGAATCAATTTAATCTCCGCAAGCAAGGCAAGAGATTATATTGATCCTAAGTTGATAGAATTAAGTCATAAGTATGCCTGGGAGGGGATGGTTTTAGATGGAAAAGACTATGACAAAATTTTAGAAGAATGGAATAAGCCCTCTATAAAGATGTATGATTCCTTATTACAAAAAGCAAATTATAATTTTGGAGAAGAGGTAGATCCCAGGGATTGCTTATATATAGGGGATAATGAAAAAGATGAGTGTGCTTCTAGAGAGGCAAAATGGCAGTATTCAGATATAAATAATATAAATGAAATTTTGAAAAAGATTAGTTAAAATGAGCCAGATATATAAAAAAATAAGGACAAGGCAACCAGATATTATAAAGACACAAATAGGTGATTATGCAGAGAGAGTTGTATTACCAAAAGAATGTCATAGCACTACTTTTTATGAGACGCTTTCTGTTTATAGAGAGGGAAAAGGTAATGAGATTTATTATAATTTTTCAGATTTGAGGCAAGATCCAAGGAATATAGTGGATTATTTTAATAAATACCCTGAAAAGCTGAAAAAGAAATTAGAAAGTTTTGAAGGAATAAAAAGAGAGCTTAGAGTATTAATAAGGGAAGAAGGAGATGTAAGAGAATTATATAAAAAACTAATTTTGTATTGGGGAAATTTAGCCATTTTTTTAGCACTCACTAATTTTAGAAATTTAGTTAAATATGAAAAAATGTGGAAGAAAGCATATTATGGTAGATATTCAGACGATAAAATAATATATGATGTTTTAGATTTGATATATTTAAAAATACAGAAAATAATCCCAGAAAAAATCAAACCTTATATAAAATTTATTAAGTTCGAAGAAGCTCTTTATGGGAAATTCCCAGAAATAAGTGAATTAAAAATTAGATCAAAAGGATATATTTTTTTTAAAGGTGAGATTTTGACAAGTGAAAATTTGAGAGAGATAGAAGAGAAGTTTGATATAGAAATTCTAGAGCCAAGAATAGGGGATATAAGGGAATTGAAAGGAACTGTTGCGAGTTGTGGGGAAGCAAGAGGGAGGGCAAAAATAGTCTTTAATTTAAATCAGCTTTCAAAATTAGAAAAAGGAGACATATTAATAACACCTATGACAACCCCTGATTTTATGCCTTTTTTAGGAAAGGTAGCAGGCATTGTTACAGATGAAGGGGGTATAACCTGTCATGCAGCAATAGTTTCAAGAGAGTTTTCAGTTCCCTGCATAGTTGGCACAGGAATAGCAACAAAAATATTTAATGACAACGATTTTATTGAAGTCAACTCAAAAAAAAGAAAGGTTATGAAAAGAAGATAGTTTATGAAAAGAAGATAGTTTATTTTAAGGATAGTTAAAGTTAAAAACCATAATTTCTATTATTTAACATGTCCTGGGATTTGAAAAAAGAGTTGAAAAGAAAAGTTGCACATTTGTTAGCTTTGTCTTTTATAGCTATATTTCTTCTTGTCTCTGAATTTTATGGTAAAAATTTAGCATTATTATCTTTAGTTTTATTACTAATTATATTTTTAGAATTAGAATATGTTAGAATTGAGCTTAGGAAGAAGATACCTTTATTATCTGGTTTGTGGAGGGGAAAGGAGAAAGATAGGGTTGGTGGCCAGGTATTTTTTCTTATAGGTGCTATAATTTCCCTGGCAGTTTTTGATTTAGATATTGCTATAGCTGCTATTTTGATGACTATATTCGGGGATATGGCTGCAGCTTTGATAGGAAAGAGGTTTGGTAAAACATGGATTAGCAAAGATAAGGCTTTAGAAGGTATTTTTGCCCAGTTGTTTGTGGATGTGGTAATAGCATATTTAGTATTCAATATTATTTTTGGGAGTGGTGGATGGGTAATAATGTTAACTATGGCCTTAACGGCGACAGTTGTCGAGAGTGTCCTTTCTAATTTAGACGATAATTTAATGATACCTTTATTTTCGGGTTTCAATGGTCAAATGATTAGATTAATATTAAATTTTATTAAATGATTGGACGAGGAAAGATTTAAATAAATAAATATTATTTTTATAATATGGTAGCCGAAGAATTTACGTATATTTTACCCCCAGAAATGACCAGTCGTTTGTCTTCATTGATAACTTTGTTTCAGGCTTTAGGAGGTTTGGCCATAGCTTATATAATTTTTAATGCCGCAAGAGTCTTTTGGATGAAGAGAAGGACTAATGAAACTTCTGAAATTAGAAAAGTTCTAGAAAGAATAGATAAAAAATTAACAAGCATTGATAAAAAAATAAGTAAAAAATAAAAAATAAAAAAATAGATTTGCTATTTTTTCTATTGTTTTCCTAACTTTACTTCAATTGTAGAGACATTAACCTGTTTTCCTTCTTTATTCTCAAATTCTTCACTGTCTATTTCTATATTCTTAACACCTATTTTTTTATCTACTAAGAATCTTTTTCTGGCAACTTCTGCAACATCAACGGCTCTACTGATAAATTTTCCTCTTGCTCTAATCATAACTTCATCACTGCCTTGTTTTGTGAACTGCATAACCACACCCGTGACATAATTCAATCTTCAGCACCAGACTTAACTGTATGCTTTAAAAGGTTTGTCACCGATGAAAATTACATTGTCTTCTTCTTGTTTTTTTTGCTTAGGTTGTGTCTCTTTACTTTTTTCTTGTTCTTCTGTCATTTTTTTACCTCCTTCTTTTTTATTTAGTTAACTTAATTTTTTAATTAATGTTGAATTTTTCATATTTATCCACTGCCGTTTTTTCTACCCGTTCTCTCAACCTTTTTTGCTTTCTTGATATATTAAAACCTATCTTCTGATAAAATAAATATCTTGCTTCTCTCAACACTTTTAGGTAATAATAGAATATTTGATTACCTTTTATATTCCTTATTGTATCTTCATTAATTCTATTCCTTAAATTAAGAATTTTTAGGAACTCATTAACTAATTCTAACTTTTCCAAATTTGTGTTGTAGACAACAAGTTCACAATCTTTTGAAAAAGTCGCTTCACTATCTAAAAACCCTTTTAAGAAATATATTTTTTGTTTCTGTTTTTCCAAATTTCTGACTTTAAAATTTTTTATGAAGTTAACTATTTTAATAGCATCAAGATAACATACCCATTTGGGCATTCTTTTTTTTATTTTTCCACTAGGCTTAATTGATCTCTGATAAAATTTAGTTTTATACCCTGACCATTCTTCTAAGCTGTTTTTGAAACTTTTAACAAAATCTTTATCAACAGCTGACAAAATAATTCTTCTTTTGGTTATGTGCCCATCCCCAAGCACTACTCCTAGTATATAAGCAAAATTTTTATCGATTCTTTTATTTTTTAAGGGTTTTGTGTCAATTTCTCTTGTTTTTTCCATAGCCAATGGTTGAGACCTTTTACTTAATTTCCTCAATCTTTTAACGTTTTCTTTTGAATTACAGGCTTGAATTCTTTTTTCAGAGAAACGATAAGGTTTTCTACCACAATTTATCCAACTTTCAACAGTTCCTCTTGAGAATCCTAGTTTTTTAGAAATTTTTAAACTTCCTAAACTTTTTTTTCTTAAATTTATAACTCTATTGTAGTCTTCAAGCGTGTATTCTCTCATCCTATTTTGTTCTCTTGCATGTTTAGTTATCTTACTGTTCTAGGTCATCTAAACCTAATTTTTTCCTCTCTTCATCTCTCATTCTCTTCAATCTTGATATATATCCTGCAACCATATTTCTCATTCTTTTTGAAGGCATTATACCTTTAATTGCCTGTTTGTTTTCACTAAAGCTGTGACTAAACTCTATATCTGATTCTAGCAGTTTCTCTGCGCTTCTTTTTATAACTTTTGGCTTTATTCTTCCCATTTTCTTCCTAAGTAATATATTAAATTTGTTGTAGGTATTTAAAGTTTATTATTTTATTTTTCAACTACAATTTTTTCAATTTTATCAATCCTTTATTTTTTTCAAGGAATTTTTTGGCATCATTGCTTATTTTACTTTTTTCATCGGTTATAAGGAGTAACGGCTTTTTTAAATTTTGAGCTTTTTGAGAAGCTATCATAATATCGTCTCCGGAAATATTCTTCTTGTCTCTAACTACGCATAAAAATTTGATCTCTCCTAAATTTGAATATGTTTTTATAGTGGCCATATAACTGTGTTTTTTATCTTCTTTTTCCTCAATCATCTCTATATTTTTTTCTTTAAAAAATGTTAAAACTTTTTCATTAACTAAATCTGATTTTTTGTTACCTTTTTTATTCTCGTCAATTGCTAGTAATTGTTCTTCTTCCTTCTCTTCCTTCTCTTCCTGGCCATTTCCCCTTACTTCTTGGTTTTTTTCTGAGTTTCCAGATTTTTTTTCACTTTCAAAACTCTTTTCATCATTTCCTTCCTCATAATTTACCTCATCATCATTTTTTTCTACCGTTATATTTTTTCTCTCAGGTTTATTTTCTCTCTCTTTTCCTATTTTTTCTATCAGGTTTATTTTCTCTCTCTTTTCCTCGATTTTACTTTTTTCATCATTTTCTATATTTTCCTCTCCTTTAACTATCTTCCTGGCTTTTTCTTCAGGAATTGTGTGAAGTCTCCAGAAAAGTTTTTGATATCCTTCTTGGTCTATGTAGAAATGATATGCGAAATCTTTTATATTCCTCAATGCAACCCTTATTGGCGGTTCTTGATTTTTGTCCTCTAAAACTTTCTTTTCTTTTAACAATAGAAATGCTTCTTTTTCTTTCCCATTCAGATATTTATAATATTTTTCTAGTTGTTCTTCCTGTCCAGGAATATAGTAAATAGGGGATCCTCCAACTTTCATATTGCTAACTCTTACTTCTTTATTAGAAACTAATTCGGATAAAAAAGCAGAAGCAAAAATCATATCTATCTCTATATTTCTGCTAATATGGACTGGTAAGGAAGGTCCTTGGGTCTTTAAAACAGACAGTATTTTTTCATTTTTTCCTTG
>PWGL01000036.1 GCA_003554465.1 Candidatus Pacearchaeota archaeon | reverse complement strand
GACGTGTGCGGTTCAATGAGATTTTACACCGTGAACCTTACCAGGACCGACAGCAGAATGAAGGTCAGTCTAAAGGGCTTACCTGACACGCTGAGAGGGGTTGCATGGCCGACTTCAGCCTGTGTCTTGAGATGACCTGTTAAATCAGGTAACAGGCGAGACCCGCGTGCATAGTTGCTATCTGAAAAAGAGGCACTCTATGCAGACTGCCTGGGTAACCAGGAGGAAGGTGCGGGCTACGTTAGGTAGTATGACCCGAATGCCCTGGGCAACACGCGCGCGGCAATGCTGTATGCAGAGGGATGCGACTCCGAAAGGAGAAGCTAATCCCTAATATACAGCCTAGTTCAGATCGAGGTTTGTAACTCAGCCTCGTGACGATGGAATCCGTAGTAATCGCACTTCATCAGAGTGCGGTGAATAAGTCCCGGTCCCTCGCACATACTGTCCGTCAAACCAACCGAGTTTTGTATTGATGAGGCCCGTTGGGTCGAATCTTTACGAGACAAGGCAGGTTAAGTCGTCGCAAGGTACCCGTAGGGGAACCTGCGGATGGATCACCTCCTTAAATTTTCAAAAAAGTTTAAAGATGAAATTAGGATTGCCTTACTATAAATTTTTATTAAATTAGAATAATTTAATTTTGGGCTTTTGAACAAAGAAAAAGAATCAATAAGTTTAAAAATAAACTCGAATATCTCTTTCAACTGGGCCCGTAGCTCAGTTGATAGAGCGCCGCCCTTGCACGGCGGAGGTCTCGGGTTTAAATCCCGACGGGTCCATTTATTAAAGTAAAAATCAAATTATCAATTTCATATTCATTCAATGAACCTCTTGATTGGAAAATATTGGGGGGGGAGCTGAGACTTACAGTCAATGAAGCAAGTAGAATTTGGCGTTTAATTATGCTGTTAGATGGACAGCTTGGATTAAATTGTGAAGAAGGACGTGGCAAGCTGCGATAAGCCTTAGGAAGCTGCATGCAAGCTTTGAACTAAGGATTTCCGAATACGGCAACGTATATATGCCGAGAGGCAGATTCACGCTGGGAATTGAAACATCTTAGTACCAGTAGGAAAAGAAAACATATGTGATACCCTTAGTAGCAGCGAGCGAAAAGGGTATAGGGCAAGCCGAATCTTTTCTTGAAAAAGAAAAGGGATGTGGTGAGTAGTATTTCCTAAATTAGTAATTTGAAATGAGCTGGAATGCTCTACAAAATAAGGTGATAGTCCTGTAAATGAAGCTAATATGGTAGCTACTTAAAAGAGTAAGGTCTCCTGGATTGGAGGCACGAATATTGCAAAATTAATTGCAAACCCTAAATATAAATTTAATTCCGATAGTGAACTAGTACCGCGAGGGAAAGCTGAAAAGTACCCTTCACAGGGGGTTAAAAGACTCTAAATCTAACAGCTACATGTAGTTACGGCTCTTAGGAGTCGTAACGTGCGTTTTGAAGAACGAACCAGGGAGTTTATTTATATGGCAAGACTAATAGAAAGAAGTCGAAGCGAAAGCAAGTCTGAAAAGGCACAAGTCATATGGGTAAGACCCGAAGCCAAGTGATCTAATCCTGAGTAAGGTGAAGCTTTTCGAAAGGAAAGTGGAAGCCTGAACCGGTCCTGCGAGCATGCGGTCGGATGACTTGGGATTAGAGGTGAAAGGCCACTCTAACTTGGCGATGGCTGGTTCCTGCCGAAATATGCCGTAGTATAGTCTCACTTTAATTGCATAAAATGTAAAGTACGGATAGAGCTCGCAGAGCTTATTAGCTAACGGAGCTCTTTCCAACTCAGAAATTATATGTTATAAAAAGTGGGAATCAGGGAAGGTGCGTAAGTACTTTTCCGAGACCCGAAAAAGGGAGACTGTGGTTAAGGTCCCAAAATTCATGCTAAGTGTATCAAACCTTGTCGAGAACCTAAGACAGAAGGGAGGTAGGCTTAGAAGCAGCCAACCTTAAAAGAAAGCGTAACAGCTCACCTTTTGAGGTTCTTGGCGGATAAAATGGACGGGGCTAAGCATGATACCGATACCACAGAGTAACTCAGAAGAGTTATCTGGTAGGCAGGCGTTCTTTTTGCACAGAAGCATTTCTGAGAAGAAATGTGGAGCGAAAAGAAATGAGAATCCTGGTGATAGTAGGATCAGGCTCGTCTGAGAACCGACGAGCGTCGAAAGGGCACGGTTTCCCCGGCACTAATGTTTAACCGGGGGTTAGTCGGCACCTAAGTCTTACCTTAACTGAGTAAGACGAAAGGACAGTAGGTTAATATTCCTACACCTCCTATTCTTATTAAGTATAAATCAGTTTCAAGATAAGCAAAGCTGTGAAAGCAGTCTTGATGAAGAAAACTATTTAGCGTAATGCAAAGATATAGTTGAATTCATTCGGCTTAAGTTTGTTGAATCTAGGAATCAATGAAAAGTTTATACTTAGAGATAGGTGGCCGTACCAAGATCTAACACCAGTGCCCTAGCTTAGAAGGCTAAGACGTGTAAGGATAAACTAGTTAAGGGAATTCGGCAATTTAGCTTCGTACCTTCGGTACAAGAAGTGTCTATGTCTGTAACTTGGAAATATCTAAGTAGCAGATGTAGATCGCAGTGACAAAGATGGCCCGACTGTTTACCAAAAACGTAACCGAGTGCTAGGTTGAAAAGCTTTGTATACTCGGTGAGACCTGCCCAGTGGTGGTGTCTAAAACTGCTTTACAAGGCAGCTAAGGCCCACTAAACGGCGGGAGTAACTATGACTCTCTTAAGGTAGCGTAATACCTTGTCGTCTGAATGGCGACTTGCATCATTGGTTTAACGAGGTTGTCGCTGTCCCTAACTAGAGCCTTCCGAACTCACAGTCTGGTGAGAAAGCCAGAAACGCCTAGTGGGAAGCGAAGACCCTGTGGACCTTTACTGCAGCTTGCTGCTGTAGCTTTATAAGAGATGCTCAGAATAAGTAGGAGCATAGATATCTCAGCTCCGGCTGAGATGGAGCAAAAGTGGAATACTACTCATCTCTAGTAGAGTTACTAACTCTTAGGAGGACAACAGTAGGTGGGCAGTTTGGCTGGGATGGCACCCTACAGAAAAGATATCTGTAGGGCCCATAAGACAAGCTCATCCGGTTTGGAAATCCGGAGCAGAGTGTAGAGGCAAAAGCTTGTCTGACTGTATTTCAAACAGCAAGAAATGCAGAGTTGAAAGACCGGCTCATCGAACCAACCATGGCTTTTAATGGGCCAGGTTTATGACAGAAAAGGTACCCCAGGGATAACTGGCTTGTCGCACCCGATAGTTCACATTGACGGTGCGGATTGGCACACCGCTGTCGGCTCTTCCTATCCTGGCTGTGCACAAGCAGCCAAGGGTGTCGGAGTTCACGCATTAAAAGGGATCGTTAGCTGGGTTAAGAACGTCGTGAGACAGTTTGTATGATATCTACTAGGTGTGTGTTGCCTGAGTGAAACGACCTTATAGTACGAGAGGAACTAAGGTTGGGAGCCACTGGTCAATCGGTTGTTATTTAGCAGGCCGAGCAGCTACGCTCCATATGGATAAGAGCTGAAAGCATCTAAGCTCGAAGCCATGCGCAAGACGAGGCAACAAAGGCCGTCATAGAAGATGACGTTGATAGAGTCAGTGTGTAAGTACCAAGGCAACGAGGTATTCAGCACGTGGCTACTAAAAGCCCCATTACCAAATTCTACTTGCTTTTTTGTAATTTGTTTTCTAAGAATTCATTTTTAAATCAATGCAAAAACTAAATATAAAAAATATTACTTAGCTTAAGCTTTATGGTTTTTTAAATATAAGAAATTTAAACCTTTACTTGGAACCAATTCTACCTTATCTTCCAGACCTTTTCCTATTTCATCAGGTAAAGTTATCCTATGTAAATCATCTAAATCACATACTACTGCGTCATTAGGATTTAGTTTCTTAAGATGTTCTTCTTCTTTATCTGGAAAATCAAGACCATGATTCCCAACTAAAGAGTAAATAGTCATTCTATCTGTAAGCAAATCAAAACAATTGTCTGCAGATGTAAATCTTTTTGGAAATAAATAAATTTCAGGTAATTTGCATCTTTCAGATCCACAAAGAAATTTCTCAACGTCATCTACAACTTTTCCGAGAACATATTGTGTTCTTCCTAAAATTTGGTTAAAATGATGTTTAGGTATACCTATTCTATACCCTTTTCCACTATTTCTAGGTTGCAATTTAACAATATTATAATTATCGTATGCGGGTAAGATAAGTTCCGAACATAGTGAGGAATTTGGATGGAAGAAACTGCAAGTTCCGAGCTGTTTACTCGCTGTTTAACTCTCCCGAAAACTTACAGGGATTGAATTTTAGTGCAGCGATGCCGAAGGCAAAAATTCAAAGTTATCATATGCATTCTCTTGTATCTCTTAAGAACTTTTGTTATCTTTTTATTTCTTTTTTAAAATGATTTTGGTGGGCAATTTTTTTTAGATTATTTCTTTACAAGTAACTGGTATCTTGCCTTGAGATAAGTCCTTTGCAACAGAATCTAAGTTACCTTGTGGTTCGTCGCAGAAATATGCTTCAGACAAAGGATTTTCATCAAGTACATAATTATCAAATTCTTCATACGACATAGGTATTGAATCTCCAGGTGTTCTCATCCCCTCTGATTTTGCGTCTATTGATTTGTCCAAAACTGCAAATCTTTCAACCATTTCTTCTACACTAGGATAAATCACTGCATAATAATTATTTGGTAGTTTTTTGACTCCTCCCTGATCCAGGATTTTATCTGAATCCATATCAAAACAAATCTCTTCTTCGCTATCACGACATAATTCTTTACTTAGAGTTTTATCGTATTTACAATAACACTCTTCCTCTCCAGTTTCTTCATCTTCCTTACATACCCAATTCTCAGTTATTTCAGTTTCACAATAATCAAATAAAGCCATAGTGTAAGAAGAAACATAACTATCAGTTTCATTATAATAAGTAATAGGTCCAAGATAATTTCCTGAATAATCTTCTCTTAAACTAAAAATTAAGGTGGTAGATCTTTCCCTAATATCTCGTTCTTGTTGGGGGGTTCCTACAATCAAGGAAATAATAACAATTGCTAAGATAACAAGTATCGCGAAATAAATATAATTTTTACGCGCCATAGAAAATAATAGAAACAGCAATTTAAAAAGCTGTCGATATGTACAAATTCGATTGAAGCTTTAATCCTTTGAAACGGGGCGGAAAATCATTTTTTCGAATTCAAAAAAGAAATTCTTCATTTCGCCTTCTAAATTAAAATAGATAACAACCTTTTTAATAAATATATACGATAATTGAGTTGAACCCCTTTTCTTGCAAGTATTAAAGACTTGTCAAATTCCCCACATAAACTGTTTTTGTAGATTTACTTTTTGCCATTTTGCATGTTGTTTTTTACTATTATATAGTTACAGAAAGTTTTATAAATGTTCCTATAGTTATTATTTAAGCAAGTTGGGTAACTAACTTCAAGATTTGTCATTAAATTGATAAGCTTTGGAATCTCAAAGCTAATCTTGAGGAAGGTCCACACATCCTTTACAATTTTGTGTAATGTCTTGTGAGCCTCGGAAGAGGTCTGCCGAGAGGTTAGAGCTCTGTCACAGAAACGACACAGCTTTCCTGGAGCAATGAATTATGAAAAGAGCTGAAAGGAAAGATTTGATGAAACGTCAGGAATTATTTCCTGAAATCCTAAAAATTAGGATTGGCAACTTCACTGATGCAAGGCTTCGTGCTGCAAAGATGAATGTTAGTTTGTTCCTTTCCTTATTTAAGGAGGAACAACAGAATGTGGCCTATTCCCAACTTGCCACATTTATTTTTTTAATATATTTATTAGCAATCCTATTTAGCTTATCTCGCAAGTTTTTTAAACTCTTATTATTTCACTGAATACATTAAAGGGGGGTCGGTAGCTCAGTGGGAGAGCACATGACTGAAGTTGGAATTTGAATAATCAAAACCAACAGATATCATGGAGTCGTGGGTTCAATTCCCACCCGACCCATAAAAAATATACCATAAATTTTATAATAAATGATTTTAGGATATCCTTAAAATTACGAGATCTTCGCATTATTTATCCTAACTTCTTCTAATGGCCTATCTCTATCATCTGTTGAAACTTTGGCTATACTATCTACTATATCCATCCCTTCAATAACTTCTCCAAAGACAGGATGTTTACCGTCTAAAAAATTATTGTCCGCAACATTGATAAAAAATTGACTGCTTCCAGCATTAGGACCTGCATTTGCCATTGCAATTGTTCCCCTATTATTTTCCTGTTTTCCCTCAAATTCATCTTTTATTTTCGGAATATTTGGATCTCCACGACCAGTTCCGGTTGGATCCCCCCCTTGAATCATAAAACCATCAATAACCCTATGAAATATGACATCTTTATAAATTTCCTCTCTAACTAAATTTTCAAAGTTCCCAGAGGTTATAACTGTCTCTGAATATAATGCTATTAGTATATCTCCCTCATTTGTTTCCAACAAAACTTTTGTCCTATCTTTTTGATTCCTCATAACCAAAAATAAAATCCCTACTATTAAAAAAATTAACATAATTGAAAATATCATTTTTCCATTCATAGAATTGGGAGAGGTACTTTCTTTTTAAATCTGACTAATTTGCAAAAAATCCGGAAGATTTATAAAATAAGAAACATTGAAAAGAATATGATAAAAAGAGGTAATAAGGGTGCTATGGAGTTATCTATAGGAACTATTGTTATAATAGTTTTAGCTATGACTATGTTAATAATGGGTATGGTTCTTATTAGGACTATTATGTGTTCAGGTTTACAAATTACTACTGAAATTGATCAGGGAGTAAGGAATGAAGTTATAAATATGTTTGGTAGTGGTGAATATGGTGTTAGATGTATAGGAGAAGGTAATCAGGAAATTACTCTTGCTGGAGGGGGTAGGAGAAATACTGGATGCGAGATAACTGTCAGTAGTGAGACAAAATATGAAATAGTCCCCGAAGTAGAAAGTATTGGTGGGGCAGATACAGATACTGTTAAGGGATGGATAATGGACTCTGGAGGAGAATGGGATGTTATTCCTGGAGACAGCACAACTGCTCCAGCATTAGTTATGAATATACCAGATAATGTTCCGGACACAACAATAAGAATAGATTATCAGGTTAAAAATCTAGATACAGGTACAGAACAAACTAGGAGAGCATATGTAGATGTAACTCATGCAGGAACATTAACTATGAATATGTGTTAACCTCAAACTTTTTATACTTCTAAATTTTTCATTTATTATGGCTAATGAAAATTCTAATCAAAGTATTAAAATTCTAGCTATTGGAGATTTGCACGGTCAAATGCCTAAAATCCATTATAAAGATTATGATATTGTTCTGGCACCTGGTGATTTTTGTTCTGATGGCATAAGAGAATATATATTCAAGGCAGCTAAAGATAAAGACGAAGAGGGGGGAAGTTTAGAGTGGTATGAAATTATAGGGAAGAGAAATGCAAAGAAAGAAATAAAAAAATCTTTAAGAGATGGGAAAAAGGTTTTAGAAAAGCTAAACTCATTAGGTAAACCAGTATATATAGTTCCGGGAAATTGGGACTGGGTGCCCGATCCGGATAGCGATTGGAAATATTTGAGAAAAGACCATTTTTCAGAATTGAAAGAAGATTTTGAAAATATAATAAATATAGATATGGCCCTAATTGAGGATGAAAATTTTCAAATTATAGGTTATGGTGAATCTACGGGACCAGAATTTCCTCAAACTAAAGAAAATAAAGAAAAATATGACAAGGAAGAATTAGAATTTTTGAAAGAAAGATATGAAGAGTTAAAAAAAGCTCTTGGTGAATTATTTAAGGAAAGGAATAAAAATAAGATTACTATTTTTTTAAGTCATAATGTTCCATTCAATACAGGAGTAGATAAAATAACTGATAAAAATTCATTTAGATGCGGAGAAAATTATGGGTCTATAGCAGCTAAAGACTTAATAAAAAAGTATTCACCTGAGCTATTTATAGGAGGCCATATGCATGAACATTTTGATGAAGTTAAAATTGGAAAAACTTTAATCATAAATTCAGGTTTTGGGTCAAAATGCAACACATTAATAACTATAAATAAAAAGAAAATTAAAGATATAAAACTTTATCCGGAGAAATATTAAATTAGTAAAAAATAAAAAGGCAAATTGATTGAGATAAATATGACAGATAAAAATAGTAAAAAGACTTTGAAATTGTGTAATACTTTAAGTAGGGGAAAGCAAAAGTTTGAACCTATAAACCCTCCAGAAGTAGGTATTTATGAGTGTGGTCCGACAGTCTATTGGTATCAACATGTAGGAAATTTGAGAAGATATATTTTCGGAGATATATTAACTAGGATCTTAAAGTACAATAACTACAATGTTAAAAGGGTTATGAACGTTACAGATGTTGGACATTTAACTTCTGATGATGATACAGGTGATGACAAAATAGAGATTGCTGCTAAAAAAGAGAAGAAAAAAGCTAAAGATATAGCGGAATTTTATTTAAAAAAATTTAAAGAAGATTTTGAAAAGTTGAACATTTTAGATCCAGATACCTGGTGTAAGGCAACAGAACATATCAAAGAGATGATAGAATTGATAAAAATTTTAGAAGAAAAAGGTTATACTTACGAAACAAGTGATGGAATTTATTTTGATACTTCAAAAATAGAAAAATATGGAGAGTTAACTAATCTTGATAGTGAAGATATGGAGGCAGGAAAAAGAGTAGATATGAAAGAAAAGAAAAATAAAACTGATTTTGCCCTTTGGAAATTTTCTGAAGAAAAAGGGAAAAGACAACAAGAATGGGATCCAAAAGATTTTGGGGCTGAATGGAAAATAGGGTATCCTGGATGGCATATTGAATGTTCAGCAATGTCTTCTAAATATTTAGGAAAGCAATATGACATACATACAGGGGGGGAAGATAATGCTCCCATACATCATAATAATGAGATAGCTCAGTCAGAAGCAGCATTTTGCGTCAGGCCGTGGGTAAAATACTGGCTACACTCTGCTTTCCTAACTAGTGGTAATAAAAAAGTCAGTAAAAGTGAAGGGGGACTATTTACTGTTGAAGAGCTAGAGAAAAAAGGTTTTGATCCTTTATCTTTCAGGTATTTTGTTTTGAATGGTCATTATAGAAAGCAATTGGCTTTTTCAATTGATACATTAAAACAAGCTCAAAATACATATAAGAGATTAAAAAATAAATTAAGGGAAATAGAAGATGACGGGGAAGAAAATAAAGAATATTTAGATAAGTTTGAAGAGGCAATAAACAATGATCTCAACACTCCTAAAGCATTGGCTATATTGTGGGATCTTTTAAGAGATGACCAGGCAAAAGGAAAACTGAAAACAGTAAAAATTATGGATAAAGTATTCGGTCTAAATCTAGACGAAGAAGAAATCAAGATTCCAAAAGATGTAGAAGAATTAGCAGAAAAGAGAGAGATAGAAAGAAAAGATGGGAATTATGAAGAGGCGGACAAAATAAGAGAAAAAATTAAAAATCTTGGTTTCTATGTTAATGATACTCCTGAGGGGCCAAAGATAAAAAAATACGAAAATGAGTGATAAAAAGATAAGGCCAGTTTTTATATATCTTACAATAATAGCTGTCGCATTGGGAGTTGTAGGTTTCTTAAATATTACAGGTTATATATCTCTAGAAATCGATTCCGGGGAAGAAATATACAGTATTGGGGAAATTTCAGATCAGGATAACTATAAAAGTTGCTGGATAGCTATAGATGACAAAGTTTATGATATAACGTTATTATTGCAATTATATCCTGAAGACCTTCCGGGTAGATGTGGTGAAAAAATTGAAAAAACAGAGTTTTCTGAAGAAATAATTAAGATGTTAGGAGATTACAAAATAGGATCTTTAAGATGAAAATTTTTTATCGTTGAAATTTTTTATTTTCCATTTTCCTTTTTCCTTTTCTAAAATAGTCAACCCTGCAGATTTTAAATAATCTTTATCTACTTTCTTAAAAGGTATTCTAGCTAAATTTTTTATTAATAATTTTCCTACGCCTCCATGACAAACCACAATTATATCTTTATTTTCTTCTAAAATTTTTTCTATCAATTTGTTTATTCTAGCTTCAGCCATATTATAACTTTCCCCTTCAGGAATTTCAAAATTATATTTATCTTTCACTCTCCTTCTCCAAACATCTTCTCCAAATTCTCTCCTAACATCTTGAGGAGTTAGCCCTTCAAATACACCATAGCTTAATTCTCTTAGATTATCCTCAACGACTAACTCTGCCTCTTCATGATATTTTTTAATTTCTTCAGCAGTGCTTAGGGCTCTTTTTAAAGGGCTTGTAAAAATCTTAAAAATATCTTCGTCTTTCAATCTTTCAGCCAAATCCTTAACTTCTTGCTTGCCTTTTCTATTTAACCCTATATCACTAATTCCTTGGAATTTACCTTTCTTATTCCAATCAGTCTGGCCATGCCTTGTTACTATAATTTTCATAAATAAAAAAATTATTTTATATTTAAATACTTAACTTAAAAATAATGATATAATGATATAATAATAAAAAAATTTAGCGTTTTTAAAGAGTCTTTAACAAGCATCAAGCATAGTCTGATCAAGATTACTTCCCTTAGATACTTCATTTCTTGATAAATCTCTTCCAGACATTGAATATTGCCCTTCTTGTATTCCATAATATGGTCTTGGAATCCCAATATTTTGCCTTAAAGTCGGACTATATGCTAATAATTTGTCGTCAACTCCTTTAGGTGTGGGTTCCCTTGGTTCTTCTAACTTCATTTTTTATCTTGCCTCCTAAAAAATTTATTTTAGTTATTCGTATATTTGAATAAACTTTTTAAATTCTATTATTCAATGTTATATATGTTTCAATGTTATATTTTCTAGATAGTGACACGAAAGATTTATAACTTATATTTCATATTACTAATAAATTAAAAATTTAAAAAAGAGATGGGAAAAAGAAAACATCAATTCGTCGATTTGAATTATAAGCCAAGAAAAAAAGACCTAGTATGTTTGTTTAGAGTTGAGCCAAATAAGATTTCTATAAAAGAAGCTGCCCATAATATAGCCTTAGAATCTAGCATAGGGACATGGACGCCCGTAGGGACACAAAAAGATTATGTGAACAAAATAGGGGCCAGGGTTTTTCATATTGTTAAGAAGAATAAATTGATAAAGGTTGCATATCCTTGTGAGTTGTTTGAGGGAGGGAATATGGCAAATATTCTTTCTAGCATTGCAGGGAATATCTTTGGAATGAAACTTTTGAAAAATCTAAGGCTTGTTGATATTGAATGGCCGAAAAAAATAGTTGATTCTTTTCCGGGACCCAGGCATGGAATTAAAGGTGTTAGGAAAATTCTAGGGGTTAAGGAAAGACCATTAGTAGGGACAATTGTTAAACCAAAGCTTGGATTGAAAACAAAAGATCATGCTAAAGTTGCCTATGATGCATGGGTTGGTGGCTGTGATATTGTTAAAGATGATGAGAATTTATCAAGCCAGAATTTTAATCCCTTTAAAAAGAGGTTGAAAGAAACTCTTAAAATGAGAGACAGGGCCGAGAGAAAAACGGGGGAGAAAAAAGTTTATATGATTAATGTTACTGCGGAAACTTCTGAAATGGTGAAAAGGGCAAAGATGGTGGAAAAAGCTGGAGGGAGATATATTATGGTAGATATTCTAACTGTTGGTTTTTCGGGTCTACAAACTTTAAGAAAAAATACTAAGTTGGTAATTCATGGACATAGGGCTATGCATGCGGCATTAACACGTAATAAAAAGCATGGAGTTTCAATGATGGTTTTGGCAGATGTTTCAAGATTGGTAGGTGTTGACCAATTACATATAGGAACAATAGTTGGGAAGATGGAGGGAGGATTTAAGGAAATAAAAAATTTAAGTTATGAGATGAAGAAACAAAAAATTAAAGAATCTAGTAATAAGTTAAAACAAAATTGGAGAAAAATAAAACCTGTTTTTGCTGTTTCTTCAGGTGGTTTACATCCAGGACATATTCCTTACCTTATAGAAAATTTGGGAAAAGACATAATAATTCAGGCAGGAGGAGGAGTTAATGGTCACCCTTCTGGTAGTATTGCAGGAGGAAGGGCTATGAGACAGGCAGTAGATGCTCATCTTGCAAATAAAGATTTGAAAGAATACTCTAAAAACCACGACGAATTAAAACAAGCTATTGATGAGTGGGGATATACAAAGCCAAATGCCAAAAAATAAGAAATATAGACCTTCTGTTTTTATTGTAACCTATTTAGAATCTAAAGAAAAGATAAAATATCTTTTACTGCATAGGGTTCTTCATTGGAAAGGATGGGAATTCCCTAAGGGGGGAATTGATGAAAAAGAAGACACAAAGAAGGCTATTGAAAGAGAGCTGAAAGAAGAGACAGGCCTAAAAGCATTAAAGATAATTGAATTTGATGAAGAAGGGAAATTTGATTATGATAGAGAAATTCCTGAAAGATCCAATATTGTAGGACAGAGATGGAAACTTTATTCTGCCAGGGTCGGCAAAGAAAAAGTAGAAATTTGCAATAATGAAGATAATGAACATGATGACTATAAATGGTTAGAGTTTAGAGAGGCTTATGATAAATTGGAATGGCCTGACCAGAAAAAGTGTTTGGAAATTGTTGATGATTATTTGAAAAAGAGTTAAAAAGCCCTCTTTCTTATCATTCAAAATGATAGAATGGGAAGATTTTGAAAAAGTGGAGATGAGAACCGGGACAATTTTAGAAGTTGAAGATTTCCCAAATGTGAAGAATCCTGCCTACAAATTAAAAATAGATTTTGGTAAAAAAGGTATAAAAAAATCTTCAGCTCAGATAACTAACTATAGTAAAGAAGAATTAGTAGGTAGACAGATAGTTGCAGTCACAAATTTTCCTCCAAAACAAATAGCAGACTTTATGTCTGAATGTTTGGTTTTAGGAACTATTCATGATGAAGGAGTTATTTTACTTAATCCGGACAAAAAAGTTGAAGATGGAAAAAGAATAAAATGAAAAAAATAAAAGATAGTTATCAGAAATATAGATGGTTTTTTACATCTAGAAATAAATTGGTTGTAGGTGGAAAGAATAGTGGTCAGAACGAAGAATTAGTTAAAGAGGTTTCTAAGGCTGATGAAAAATTAATTATGATGCATACTAATAAGCCTGGGTCTCCATTCACCGTAACTCTTGCAAATTATGATAGTTTATATGGGGAAGATTTAAGAGAGATGGCTATATTTTCGGCTTGTTTTAGTCAGCAATGGAAAAAAAATAAAAAGAAAGTTAAAGTTGATATATTTAACAACCACCAGATAAGTAAGGGGAAAAATATGAAAGAAGGAACATTCAGGGTATCTGATAAGGAAGAAAAAATGAGGGTCGGGTTGATATTATATCTAAAAAAACAAAAAAACAGGTTAAGGGCAGTACCTTTTAAAACAGGGGATATCTATATTACCCCGGGAAAGATGACCAAGGAAAAAGCTTCGGAGTTAATTTCAAAAAAACTAAATATTGAGAAAGATGAGGTTATGCAAGCATTACCTGCAGGAGGGTTTAATATACATCTAGAAAAAAATGAGTAAGAATAAAGGAGAGGCAAAGATACAAATAGGAAAGAATGGTCTTACTGATGGAGCTCTTGAAACAATTGAAAAGGCATTTAACACTAGAGAATCTGTAAAAATAAATATGTTAAAATCTGCAACTAGGAATAAGAGATATGTTAGAAGTATATCTGAAAAAATTGTTGATTACTTAGAAGGTAAATATTCAGTTAAAATAAAGGGATTTACCATCTCTTTAAAAAAAATTGGGGCATAAGTTTATAAATGCTTTTAGGGCATAAATAATAGGTTAGAGGTCTGAAAAGACCGATCTACCGCCGAAAGGTGGGCCTAAATATATAAAATGGCAAATATCTATGAAGTTTCAGGTAGAAAGTTAAATTTAGCTTTAGCTGAAGAGTTAAAAAATATTGAGGAGTTTAAAACTCCTGAGTGGGCAGCTTTTGTAAAAACAAGTATGGCTAATGAAAGACCGCCTCATAGAAAATCTTGGTGGTATTACCGGGCTGCTTCAATATTAAGGCAATTATATATAAAGGGAGTTGTAGGTGTGGAAAAGTTAAGAAAAAAATATAGTAGAAAAAAAGATAGGGGGCATAAACCTGATAAAACATATAAGGGTAGTGGAAAAATTATAAGAACTATATTACAACAAGGAGAGAATGCAGGCATGATAAAAAAAGCGGAGGGGAAAAAGAAGGGGAGAGAATTGACAAAAGAAGGTATGGATTTTTTGGAAAATACTGCTGAAAAAATTAAACAAGATAAAGAATAAGATGGGAAAAAGAAAAACTCAGAAAAAAGTTAAATTAGCAAGTCATGGAAAGAGAAGGAAGTGGGCGCCTTTCTGGACAGTCTTAAAAAAATATGGGATGGGGAAAAGAAAACATCCTTCAGAAATAACAAGAGTTAGGAGAAATTGGAGAAGAACAAAATTAAAGATAAAACCTAGGAGAGAGAAAAAGAAACACCTAGGTTAATAATTTCTTTAAGTAGAAAAAAAATATGTAGAAAAAAATGGCAAAGAAAAAATCAAAAAGTCAGGAAAATAATAAAAGTTTCAAAGAATATACAGTTCCTCTTAGAAATAAATGGCATAACACTGTCAGATATAGGAAGGCGGAAAAAGCTGTAAAATGCCTAAAAGAATATATGGCCAGACATATGAAAATTTACGACAGAGATCTTAATAAAGTTAAATTAGATAAATATGTTAATGAGACTTTATGGAAGAGAGGGGTAAAAAAGCCTCCTGCCAAAATCAAAGTTAAAGCAAGAAAAAATGATGAAGGAATAGTTGAAGTTAAATTGGCAGAAATTCCTAGAGATATAGAAATGAGGATAAAAAAAGAAAAAGAGAAGGAAAAGGAAGCTAAAAAAGAGAAGGAATCTGAAAAAGCTGCTAAAGAGAAAGAAACTAGTGAGAAAGAAGAGATGAATGAAGATAGTGATGAAGCGAAGGAAGAGGAGAAAGAGAAAGAAGAGGCTGTTAAGCAGGTAGAAAAAGAAACTGCTAAAAAACAACATAAAGAAAAAAAACACACGGCAGATAATAAGAAAGTTAAACAAGTAAAGCAATCTGAAATTAACCAGAGAAAGGCCTTAGAAAAATAGCTTCGAAATGGTAAATTGTCGTAAAGAAGCTTATAGGTTAATGCTTGAAAATGGGAGGATAGGGGAAGTTCTATATGTTCCTGATGTAGGTCAGAGGGGGCATGCTTATTATGTTCCAAATCCTGATGACTTAGATGTTGTGGCGTTAAATCATAAGGATAATGGGTATACAGAAGTTCCAGAATTAACAGTACGGGAAGTAAAGAGGCGTGGCAGAAAAAATGAGTTACTTATAAATGTGGAATAAACCTAATTATTTTTATTTGTAATTATAATAAATATAGAAAACTATTTGAATGAGGAATATCTTATTAAATAAAGGGGATTTTATAATGGAAATAAATTTGAAAAATATAAAAAAAGATAAGTCTATAGATGAACTGCTAGAATTTGGGATTATAAATATTGACAAGCCCTCAGGTCCTACTTCTTTCAAAACTGCGGAAATGGTTAAGAAAAAGTTAGGATTGAGAAAAACTTCTCATTTTGGAACTTTAGACCCTTTAGTAACAGGTGTTTTACCAGTCGCATTAAATAGGGCCTGCAAACTAACAGGGTGGTTTATGAAAAAAGACAAAACGTATGTGGGAGTTATGAAAATTCATAAAGATATTGAGAAAAAAGAATAGAAGATAATATGAAAAAGTTTGTAGGTAAGATAAAGCAAACCCCTCCTGTAAAATCTAGTGTCAAGAGGCAAGAGAGAGAAAGAGAAATTTATTACTGGGATTTGCTAGAATATAATAAAAATAGAAAAATAGCACTATTTAAGACAAAAGTTGAGAAAGGAACTTATATAAGAAAACTTATATCTGATATGGGAGATAATATTGGAGGTGCTCATATGTTAGAGTTGAGAAGGTCTGATGCAGGAATTTTTTCTGAAAATGATAAAGGGTTTATTAATTTATATGACTTAGATAAAATTAAAGATGATGAAAATAAATTAAAAGAGGCAATTATACCTGGAGAAGCTATAGGGAAAATACTAAAGACCATTAATATAAAGGGAAAGAGTAAGAGGCAATTATTGACTGGAAAACCAGTATTTAAGAAAGACATTAAATCTTTTGAAAAAATGAAAACTGGAGAAAACATTGCAGTTTTCTGTAAGAATCAATTTATAGAAGTTGTAGAAGTTATTAATGAGGGAGAAGTTATAGCTAAACCAAAATTTGTTTTTAATTAATCTGTAAATTTTTTAAGTTTATTTAAATATTCTTTATTTAGGCCTCCGAGTCTAAAAATAACAACATCTTTTATACTATTGTTTTTACAAAAAGATAAGTCCCTCTCCAAATTGGCAGGAGACAGCTTTGGTTCATCCCCTAAAATACCTATAGCTATTGTTCCCAAGCCAACCTGCAATTTATCACCTAGTTCTTCTTTTCTCTTTTTGATATGCTTCCTAAACTTAGAATTCTTCTCTTCCTTAAACATGCTTGTATAAAACATTATTATCCTTTTATGAGGATACTTATTAATAGAATAAGAAATTCCTAAAAAATTCAATATTTTTTGAAAAAATCTTCCAGGAACAGGGTATTCTGCTGTTAAGATTTCTATGTTTAATTTATTTTGTTGGCTGAAGATTTTTCTTATTATCTTCTTGTTTTTAAAGAAGAATGATAAATTTTTGAAAAATAGTTTTTTATTGAGGAAGGGTAATTCCAGATCTATCAGAATTTTTAATTTCTCACCCTTTTTGTTTTTTTCTAAATCCTCATACAGTTTATTTAACTCATAGTTATAAGAAAAAGGTGATATCCAGTAAGATTTTTCTAAAATAGGCCAGTAAGCAACCCTTAATTTAGGATTTAAGATTTTTACTTTTTCTTTTAATTTTTTAAATTCATCTATAGACCTAGCTGCAATATAAATAGTAGATTCAAAATCTATAAGTTTTACCTTCTCTAAATTTTTTCTTTTTGGAAACTCTTCAAAAAAATTAATTTTCATTCTTTGTGAATTTTTTATATTTATCTTATAATTTTTACCAAAACCTGTTTATAAATCTTATAATCCCTATACCATATAATTAATATTATTTTATTGTGTTTACTATATAGTGACTAATTAACCTAAAGCTTTATAAATTAAATGTGATCTTATAATCATAAAATATATAGATTAAAATGGACACTTACAAAATAATTACAAGCAAAGGATTGAAGACACAAGATCTTGTAGATGGAGATAGAGTTATTTCTAGTGTTGAAGGGCCAGTTTCTAGTTTTGAACCAGGTTTAGCTGATCAATTAAGAAAACAAACTACAAGAAAACCAGTCGTGGTTGGTTATGATAACACCATCTCTTTTTTACCTGGACAACATGATCGTTTTCCGACAGTTTCAATGGCCCATTTCTTCTTAGCTGATACCTTATCAAATAATGATAATATAAGAAAAGCAAAATCTCTGGTTGATTTAGGGTGTGGAAGTGGTTTCTCTGGAAACTATGCGGCAAAAAACTTTGAAAGACTGCAGGATGGGAGAATTGTTTTTGGAGATTTATTTCCAGAATCAATTAATGCTACTTTAAACTCTTATTTAGCAAATAATGGACTTAGTCCTGAAGAAATACAAATAACACAAAATGGAAACACTTTTTCAGTAAGAGGTAGAGGAAATCAAAAGATGGAATTTAGAGTTGGCGATGTGAACAGAACAATGTATGGTGACAATGTTGATGTCGCAATTGCAAGCCCAATATATATATATTCCAGAGATCTGTGAAGTATTTCCTAAGGCTTTCACATTATTTGGTGAAGTTTCTAAGCATATAGGAGAGGATTTTTATGTTGCTCATTCTTCATTATCGGATAAGGTTGTAGAGGAAGCTTCAAAACAGACAGGGGCAAGATTTGCCGATATTAATTCAAAAGAATATCTATTGGACTTATCAACAACTGATTCAAGAAGAAATAAACTTGGTGAAGAAACTGTGGAAAAACTTCGTCCATTGGGTTTAATTGTTAAAGGTACTGGAGATAATATTCAGTAGAGGCATCAATTAAGAGTTTCAAAGATGAGTTATAAATAATTTCTCTTAATTTTTTCTTTTTAAATTAGGGTTTTTTATTCAATTGGAAAATTTGGATGGAGCCTGCAAGGAGGAATCTCTAAATCATTGTTATGTGTTTTTTTCTGTAAGAAAAAATCGTGAAGTGAAACGGAGCTACAGTATGACGCAGAGAGCTTTTCCGTTACTTATTGAAAAAATTGATGCAATAAGGAATTACTTTTAAAAATTTATTAGGTGAATTTTTTAATTCATTTAGTAATTCTTCTTTTGTAAACCATTTAATTTTTTCAACTTCATCTTCTTGAATTGTAAACTCATCTATTTCTTTATCAACTAATGTAAAAAACCACTGAGTAAAATGTTTATGCTCCCCATTGTGGAAATGATGAAATGACTTTTTAAAACGATAATTCTTTAAACCAATTTCTTCTTCAGCTTCTTTAATTATATTGGATTCATAAGATTCTCCTTCATCAATAGTTCCAGCAACTGCAGGACCCCATTGTCCAGGATTATTTTTTTTATTGAATGATCTTTGTGCAAGGAGAATCTGTCCTCTAGAATTTTGAATCCATAAAGCTGAAACTCTATAAATATCAGATTGGTTTAAAGTTCCTCTTTCTTTATTACCAATAATTTTATCATTTTCATTAACAATAACAATTTTTGCCTTAGACATACTTTTTTACAATTCAAGGAGTAATATAAACTTATCGAAAGGAAAAGCTCTCGAGTAATATTGCGTATAACATATGCGGGTAAGATAAGTTCCGAACATAGTGAGGAATTTGGATGGAAGGAACTTGCAAAGCTCTGGAATATCTTACTCGCTGTTTGGAAATCTGAAGCAAAGCTAAAGACACGAGTGGAACAAAGTGACCTCGTGAGTTTTAATTTTTTCTTTAGGGTGGGAAAAGTCGAAAGACTGCTAATCAATAAGAGAGATTGCCGCTTTTTTGCTTCTTTTTTTCTAAAAAAGAATATGTGAGAGTTTCTATTGTTTTCCTATATAAAAATTTGAAATCGGAATGTTTTTAAATTGCTTTTGTTATATTTACATTAAATAACAAAATGAAAAAATCAATAAAGTTCGCGGCTTGGTCGGGAATAATTAGTATTGTTATCATGGTAGCATTATGGTCTATAGAATTTATTTTTTCTTTTTTTTCTTCCGATATCATAGAAATTCTTCCTTATGAAATGGCTTCTTCTCTTCTTTTTAATATTTCAGGGATATTTAGCATATTTTTTATTTATGGGTTCCTTGTGCTTGGAAAAAAATTTGATATGACTCTTTTAAAAGTAATGTCATGGATAGGCATAATATCGGGGATAATTATTATTCTCGCTAGCTTTTCTTTAACTCTTGCCAGCCCTTTTATGGAAACAGAATTAGAAAATCTTATTGTTTCAGATAGTTCTTTTGAGGATAATTCTGAATCTGATATTTATTCTTGGGAAAATGATCTAGTAAAAGAGCAAGAAGATCATTGGGAGAAAATGGGAACTGTATTTTCACTTTTAACAATAGCTATCTTATTTTCAGCAGCTTTCTGGATTCTCTTTGGAATAAGCGTCTTTAAATTAAAGGCTAAAATCAAGAGTTCTAAATTCATGGGAATATTGGGAATAATAACGGGTGGTCTCTTAACTATTGCTTTTATTTTGTTCATCCCTTTTTTAATATCTCGGGTATGGATTCTTATCTACATGATGTATTTGCCCTTTTTTAATATTATTTGGTTTCCCATAATTTTAACAAGTTTTGCGACTTACATTCTGGGGATCATAGTTCTATTTTCAGCGTCCACTAAATATGAAAGAAATAATTAGAAAGAGAATAAATAATGTATTAGAAACTCTCATTAAACAAATGAAAAATTTGGGAGAGTGAAACGAACCTTTTATTCTTCATTATGCAAAGTGCGAAGCATTTTGTTGCTTTCTTTCTTGGTCGGATAAAAGAAGTTTTTCTCTGAAATGAAATTTCAGTAAAATGTCCGAAGGACTAAGGCAATCTCTCATTAATAGGGTGGGAAAAGTTAAAATTTGGACGCAGTTTCCAAACGTATGCGGGTAAGATAAGTTTATGAAATAAATTTGGATGGAAGAAACCTGCAAGGTTTCTGGAATATCTTACTCGCTGTTTGTTTCGTCTGAACAAAGAGAAGACCTAAAATTTAGTG
>PWGL01000024.1 GCA_003554465.1 Candidatus Pacearchaeota archaeon | reverse complement strand
TGACATTTATGGTAGCCAACAAAATACTAGTGACAGATAATATTTAGGTTTCCCTTTTAATTTCTTCATCAACTATTTTGAAAGTTTCAGCTTTTTTACCAATCAAATTTTTTAAGTCTTTTTGAGGGGCATTAACAATTTTATTAATTGTTTTATATTTTTTTAGGAGTTTTTTTGCTGTCTTTGGACCTATACTTTCAAAACCTTCGAGGATATATTGCATTTTTTCTTTTTTACTTCTTATTTTCTTTTTTGCCCTTATATTTTTATTACCCTGCCTTTTTTCTCTTTTTCTCTTTGCCAATATCTTCAGAAAGTTGGCGGTATCTTCTTCATTTTCTGTAAAAATTATAGGGATTTTAGAATCTAGAAGTATTGATAGAATAAATCCTCTTATAGCATTGGGGTGAACATTGGATTTTTGATGATATATATAATTTCCTTCAACGAGTAATAAGTATTGGGGATATTGCTGAATTTCTTTTAACTGGTTATTCAATCTTTTATTTATCATAGAACTTACCAGGTCTTTAACAGTTTTTCTTTCAACTATTGTATCTTCAATTAAATAGTCCCCGACTTTTAGGTGTTTTATATTTACATTCATATTTGCTTTATTTAATTTTGCAATAACTAAAGATTCTTTTTCTCTACTATCCGCAGTTACTTCTAATTTATTTTCTTCTTTTTTATTCGGGAATATATCTAATACCATCTTTATATTTACAATTTCTCTTGCTTGTCTTTTTGAGTTTTTTCAATATTTCTCTTCATATTATTTATAGAATGGTGCATTTTTTTCTCTTTATGGAATGCAGACCAATAGTAGGCCTCATCTCTTGTCCCTTTTGTCATTAAGATGAATAGCTTTCCTTTTTCTAGCCTAGCTGTCCTCCCTCGTCTTTGGATAGACCTAATAGCACTTGGTATAGGTTCATAAAATATAACTGCATTTACTTCTGGGATATCAAGACCCTCTTCCCCTATCGAAGTTGCTACAAGACAATCTACTTCATTATTGCTAAATTCTCTTATTATCTGTTGCTGCTCTTTTTGGGAGAGACCTGTTTTGTTTTTTCCTTCACCTTTTTTTGTCTGACCGACAAATGTTTTTGATTTTATATCTATTTTATTTAACTCTTGGTTTATTTTAGTAGCGGTATCTCTCATCTGACAAAAAATCATAAATTTTGAGTTTTCTTTGTTTTCATTAGTTAGGAGTTTTTTCAGTTCTTCAATTTTAGGATGTTCTTTCCCACTTCCGAGGAGTTTCATAACTTTCCCATAAGCTTTCTTATATTCATCTTTTTTTGCTATTTTTTGTGAGGCCTTACTTTTTTCCCTTTTAGCCTCATTGAAAATTTTGTTCATATAAGATTTTAAGGAATAAAGAGTTTGCGTTTCCAATAATTCTAAAGCATGCTGCAATTTTATTGCCATTGCAGTGGCAGATGCACCCGCAAGCAGATTAAAATGCTTATTACCGCTTTGTATAGCCGACATAATCTTATTTTGTGTTTGAATTAAATTTTTTCTTGTGGCATTCCCAAACAGCAATTTTCTATTTTTTAATTCCCCCACTTTTTTATCATATATTTTTTTTATCGGTTTTTCTATTTCTTTAAATTCTTTAGGAAAATCAATTTTTATAATTTCAAATTCTCTTTCCTGAATATATTCTTTAACGTCTTCAGATTTTCTATTTCTGTGTTCTATGGTTTCTATAGATAAATTTTCACATATTTTCTTTAGTTTTTGTTTATCACTTCCTGGGGAAGCAGTCATTCCTACAATTCTTTGGTTTTTTGCCTGTTCTTTGTATTTTTTTGCTATTTTTGTATAGGCATAATTCTTCACACATCTATGGGCCTCGTCTTCGATTAATAAAGAGGTATTGTTTAACTTATATCTCATCTTTTCTAAATCATTATTTATGCAATTATGGCTAATTATAGTATTTGTTATGAAATTATGATCATGTTTTACTGTGAAATCGTATACCCATTCTCTTCCTGTTTTCTTTTTTATCTCCTTTATTTTTACCCATCTAATAGGCATTTCCAATAATTGCCTGAGTTTATTTACATTTTTTCCTTTCGAGACATTGGCAATTTTGTTTAAATTATCTTTTGACAAACATTTACAAAGATAACGCTCAAATTTTTTAGGATTTTTTTTGTATATATTTTTTACTAGTTCTGGAACAGGAATAATCTCTTTGGATCTTGTATAAGGTCTTTTTGTATTTTTGATTGTTTTAAAAAGTTTTTTACATTTCGTTTTTTCGGGATCAATTTTTACAAATTTGTTTATGTTGCTCTTTCCCGAAAATCTAAATGTATACAATCCTTTGCTTTTGATAATTCTCCTATTTATATTCCCGCTGTTTATTCTATAATCTATCGATCCTACAATTTTCAGTTTCAAACATAACCATTTTATATCTTGTATAAACTTCTTACTTGCACTTGATATTGATACACTATGTTTCGATGCATGTCCATCTGTGTCGAATACTCCTTTTAAAAAACACTGTATTCCTGCTACATTATTTGAAAACATATATTGTGGCACTTTTATTTTTGAAGATTTTTTACCTTTTTGGACTCCCAATAAAGACAAAAATTCAGCTAGAGCAGAATTATATGCAACGAGACCTTTTCTTTTTTCCTTCATCTTTATTCCGAATACATCAAAAATAGTTTTTTTAAAGTGATTTTGGTTTTCTTTATTGTCTAGATCTGAAAATACAACTTCTTTTCCATGACCGTCTCTGTTTCCTATATGACCGTCCCCTAGCATAGCCCCAACAATGTAACTTATTTTATTGTTGAGATATTTTGGAATTTTTATCGGTTTGCTTTTGCCCTGCCAATCAGTTAATTTTAGTTTCTTGTAGTTCAAACCTACTTTTTCTGATAAATCTAAAAATACTTTCAAGGGCATAAAATTATATCTAAAACGAGAGTATTTTTTGAGTTTTAAAGTCTTTTTACGCTTTATTAAATTTAAGAGCTCTTTTGTCTTTTCAACATCCGCTACTTTTAGTTTTGAGTTTTTCAATAAAGGTAGAATCTCTAAATTTTTCCCTTTTGTATCAATTTCGTTTATTGATGCGATATAGTCGCCTTTTTTGAATTCATCCGCTCTCTTCCATTCCATTTTTCCATCAGAAGTTATTGTTAAAAGAGGATGTTCCGGGGTACATTTGAGACAGTTCTTTTGCTCTGTTTTTATTTCAATTTGGTGTTTAACTGGAAATTTTAGAGCTTTTACAGCATTCACAAAATTAATTTTGTTATTTTTATAACCCAAAATTTTTTCGTTGATATCTGCTTCGAAAACTTTCTCTTCTCCATAATTTTTTTCAGCCAATCCGAATTTTTCAAAAAATTTTTCGATTGAAATTGGTCCCTTTTCTGTAAAAATTCTTGTTTTACCCTCGACACACTGAGGTGTGGAAAAAATGATATCATTTTTATTCCATAACATTTGTCTTTTTTTTGGCTTCGTACTGCCTGTGAATAGTTCCATACTTGCAAATAAATCAGGGAGGCTTTCTTTAAATGTCTTAAAATGCTGTTCTGCCAGCGGTCGGGTAGGGGCAACAAACAATATCTTAGATTCGGGATATCTACAAATTCTATCTATAGCAAGCATTAAAGCTATCAATGTTTTTCCTAGACCTGTGGGTAGAACTATTAATGAGTTATGACTCTTACATTTTTTATATATTTCTTCCTGGTATTTTCTAGGTATTATGTTTTTTACATATTTTTTTACATTCTCCATTTTCAGTTAACTATATCAAGAAAGTATAAAATAAACTGAGAGCAGTGAAAATTAACAATATGGCGTAAAGTCCTCTAGAGCCAAAAAATATTTTAGTTCCGTCTAGCTGTCCTAGAGGGATTATATTAAATATCGCAAAGTAAACCGACCATTTTGTAAGTAATGGGAAATTTAAAAGATATGCTATTGGCGCTAGTATTAGTAATGATATTATTCCTGCGGCAGATATAACTGCAATATGAAATTCAGTTAATTCTGAGAATGAAAGGAAACCATGTCTTTTTGCAGCTCTTGATTTTTTTGGTTTTATTTCACTTTGGGTTGTGGCAAGCCATATAATTGAGCCTGCAGTCAGGAAAGGGGAAATTATTGTCAGGATTATACCTATAGGTATAGATTCTTTAAAATATGCTTTTTCTCTTAGGCCGTATCTTTTCCATTGCCATATCTTTTGCTCCTCTTCTGTTTCATAATAATATGCCGCCAGTTTTTTACAGGTGGTGAAAGTTGCTATTATTATTGCAAAAATCCCTAGTATTTTAACAAATCTGAAAGCGCTTACCGGCTCTTTTAAAGAAACCATTAGTGAAATTATTATCCAGACAGCAAATATTCTTATAAACTCCTTTTGTTTTAACATAAAAATTGATGGTTTGTATTTTTTATAAACTTATTGGTGAGTATATTATTTTAATTGAGGGGTGTCGAAAAATATATAAAGGAAGCTTTTTTATTACTGGCATGTTAAGAGTAAAAAAACTTTCAGAGGTGCTTGGAAGAAATGCATATACTGATGCTGGAGACTTTTTAGGACAGGTAGAAGAGGTTAACCTGACTGATAATAAAGTTGATGGATGGAGAATTAAAGTTACCGGTGATATGAGTAGGTATATTAACGGAGCTAGGGGTATAATAATACCTCACCAATTCGTAAAGGCAGTAGGAGATGTTTTCATAATCAATAAAGCCAGCTTGCCTCTAAAAGAAGAAACAGAAAGAGAAGAGTTAGAAGAAGCTGAAAATAAAGAAGAATAAATAAAATGACCGATCCCTATATAACTATATTGTCTCATTCTTTTTTTACAGATATAGCCCTGCCTTTTTTATTAGTTTTTACTTTAATTTTTGCAATACTTGAAAAAACAAGTATTCTTGGAGATGATAACAAACAAATTAATGCTATAATAGGTTTTGTTGTTGGTTTATTGCTAATTGCTTTTCCCTATGCCAGAGATATGATTGTGAATTTGGTGCCTGTTTTAGCAGTTATTGCGGTAGTTATGTTAATTTTTATGATGCTTTATGGTTTTGCTGGTGGTGGTATCGGAGAGGAGTCTTGGATCAAGTATGCTTTCGGAGCATTAATTGGGGTAGCATTAATTATTTCTGTTTTAGTATTTTCTGGGACATGGGATTTTATTATAGGCGGCCTTGAAACTGAAAGTGGACAGAATATAGCAGGTAATATTTTCTTTGTAGTTATTATAGTGGCTGCAATGGTGGCTCTTCTTAAGGGTGGAGGTGACTGATGAACCCTTTAGTACTTCAGTGGGGTTCCTGGGGAACAGGTGGTGGCTTTCAGGACTTAATGCGTCAGATGGAGTCAATAGGTATTTTTAGTTTGGTTTTTCCTTTCTTATTAGTGTTTGCTATTTCATATGCAATTTTGTCT
>PWGL01000031.1 GCA_003554465.1 Candidatus Pacearchaeota archaeon | reverse complement strand
TTATTATCTTAACCCTTTTTCCAATCTTTATTGTGCTTCCGGATATTTCAATCTCTTTATTTTGAAGCCACTTTCCAATATCTCTTTTTGCTTCTTCTCCGTGTTTTCTTGATAACTCTCCCCACCTATCTTTTTGACTGTCTTTTAATCCACAAACCTTGATTAAATCATAAAGATTATTAGCTATTATTTCTTTTTTCATTTTATTAAACCATTATTTTTTATTGCGATCTTTTTAAAAAGAGATACCTTTATTCTCTTTAATTTCTACTCCTCTGTTTTCAAGTTCTATCATTATGCCATTAAGCATTCTTAAATCACTTGTTCCATAGCATTCAACTTCATAAATCGTTTGATAATAAGAAATGGCTTCTTCTTTTAGTTTTTTTGTAGTCCAGTCTTTAAAATAAGGGCTACTATTGTTGTGCTTTTTCATAATTTTTATGCCACTAAATAAATATTATTAACTACACTTTCTTCTTTATTGTAGTGTATTTCAAAACTTCCTCTCTCTGATCCATAGACAATACCCTTACCGATATATCTATCACATAAATACACTTCTTCATTTTCATTTTCTTTATAGAAGTCTGATAACTCTTTATCCCACCTGTATTTCAAACTTCCCTTAACATACCCTTTCTTAAAATCTTTTCTGATACCTTCCTCTATTTTTCTAAATCTCTTTTGAGGAAGTTTTTGTATTGGTATATGTTGTGCCATAATTTTTAACCTTTAATTTTTAATCTGCTAACATTTTATCATATTTCACAATTAAAGTCAATACCCTATAATTAAAAAAGGATCACTTTGTGCTTTTGCGAGGCAATGTTTATTTAAACAGAACAGAAGAACCGTCTAAGGGATTTTGCATATACCTTTTATAATCAACCCTATTACAAAACCTGCACTTCTTTATGGTTTCATATTCATTTATCATTTCAAACTCCCACTCGTGTTTCCTTTTCAAAAAACAAAGTATCTTTTTTATAGGACTTTGCTGTGCAATAATTTCTCCCTCTGTATCACTTTCCAAATGTATAAAGGGATTTCTTGTTTTAATAAGTTTTTTCTTTTTAAACATAATATCTTATAAGGCTTTGTTTGGCATTTTGCGAGGCAGTGTTTAACCGTCTTTTTAAATACCCCAAAACAGACCACACAACACATAACAATAATAAAGAAGAACTATATATACTATACTATAAAGAATAAGATAAACAAGACAGAGTTTTCCACAAGTTTTCCATAGGTGTTTTAGTATTGTTTTCGGTAGTTTTGGTTGGGTTGATTGGATTTGGTAAATGTTGTTGGATTTTGCTTGGTTTTAGTAGTTTTAATATTGCTTGGTTTTGATACTGGGGAGTAGCACCACAAGCACACCAACTAAAATCTGACAAGCACTTTCCCCTATTTCAATACTAAAACTGGCTATTTATCTAACGGAACAACCCATTCTCCCATTGCTTCTTTTATATCACTTACATTCTCGTCTATTTCCTTTAATCTTTCATTATAAGTATCAAATTTGTCTAATTCTCTTGTTCTAAATGATCTTTCCACCCTTAGATCGTCTTGTATTTCTATTAATCTGGCTTCAATACTCTCTATATCTGTTCTTGTTTCGCTTATTTCTTCCTTTATTCTTTCAATACCTTCCTCTAAGTGTTCAGTTTCTATTCTTTGAATGGTTTGTTCTTTAGGGGAAAAGAAGGTTAAAAGAACTGCAAGGATCATAAATGCTACTGTTATAGTGAGTAGTTTGGTTGCGAAATCCATAATTATTGCCTCAAAAATTTGTAATACGACCTTTTGTCAAGGGCTTTTTGTAGTTCTCTCAACCCCAGTTTTATACTGAAAAAGTGTGATTTGCCACATAGGGAGATAAAAATAGGTGTCAAGAGGTAATTCACTCTCCGTAAATCTCTTTTAACAACTCCTGTCTGCCTTGTCCCAACTTGCCTTTCCAGTATGTATTTACTTTGGCTTTCGGATCACCTTTCTTATATCGGTATTCTTTTCCTTTTATTAAATTTTTCCAAGTCTTATTTTCTCTGCACAGATTGGCTTTCTTTTCTCTATACCACTTGGGGATTATACCTCTCTTAACAGGCAAGTTATATTCTTCTCTGTATTCTCTGGCAGTTAGGCTGTGCTTTTGAACTATGTGTGTTCCTAGTTGTATAAACCATTTGCCACAAATTTTACATTGTAGTTTATCTGGAGAATATTTGCCGGAATTTTTTTCCCAATGCTTTCTAGAATATTCTTTTCTATATTCTTTATGTTTTTGATAATTTGCTTTAGTTCTACACTTTGCCGAGCAAAATGTCCTAAACCTTTTTGGCAGAGCCGAGCCACAAATTTTACAACTGTCCCTTATTTCTATTTTCATAGTTGTTTGTTTTTAAGAAGTTCTTTCTACCACCTACCCTCATAAGAGTTCAAAGAGATAAAAGGTCAACGGGGGATAAAGCAATAAACCCCATAGAGATCTCGTTCAAAGTGAAACGTCAAGTGTATCAGGGTAGGCAGAAGGGAAAACTTCTGCTTGAATTATATCATAATATGACAATTAATGCAATGCTATCTGTATGTAAGCATATCCGATAAAGCCGACTGTCAGAGTGATCGCCACCCAAAACAATCTCCAACTGTTTTTTCTTATTTTTCTCATTTCTTTTTCCGTTTTAAAGAATTCTGTTGTGGTTTGTCTTTGTTGTTTTTTTCTCATATTTTTATAATTTATTCATTTTATCATACCAAGTAGTATTATAAATATTGTCTTTCCCAATTTCTCTTTTGACTTCTAATCTGTCCCTACTTTCCATTTTCTTAATAATTCTAATGGTAGTATATTTACTAATATCTAATGCTCTCATAATCGCCTTAAAAGGAGGAGAAGCACCATTGTTTTCTATTGAATATAATTTCAAATATAAATACATTCTTAATTCTTCTCCGTCACACGCCCTAACTAATGTATAATTTACATTTACGTTGTTTCTTTCCTTAACCATACCTTTATATTATAACATATTTTTAACTATTTGTGAACCACCCTAGTAAACTGGGGTGGTTAGAAACCTAACCGCCTTAGTTTTCTAGACCCGAACTAATATATATAATATATATATACTATTAATATTAATAAATTAATATTAATACCATATAATATTATGCACTAGTGCGGTTAATGTTTCTCTACTTCTAAGCTATCAATGAATTTACTGGCAAGATTATGATTAGAAAGTGCAAATTCATCTTCTATGATCTCACTCCACTTTCCTAATGCTTCTTTTTCATCATTTGCCTCTATCTCATATTTGTGCATATCTCTTAGTTAAGTTGGTTTATAATTTCTTCTCTAGTGCCTCAAAAATCTTGTCTGAGAGGCATTACAGGTGGTTTACGATTAATCACCTATCTTCGCCCCTAAACCTTGTTAGAGGCGAAAATAGAGTGGCTAATTATTTTTACTCCAACATTCTTGAATCTAACTCAGAATTAGAGTTTACAACTAAAACATCTCCGCTATCTACCTTATCCATATATTTTTCTCTTGCTTCCTCCTCACTCTCTGCTTCTATCTCTAATTCTTGGTAGTGTAGAACTTCGTTAAGTAAGATCTTAAAATTGGGCATAATTTTAATTTAATTACTACTTTTTAGCAACCTTTATTCTTCAATCTCTTTTTTTGTTTCGTCAAGCCAACCCTCAACAAGTTGGATATCATTTCCACCAATCCTGTGATTTACAACACAATCAATATTTAGACACCTAGCTTCTCTTTTTTCTTTTACCTCTTTTATAACTCTTTCTAATGCACCTCTTGTTTCTTCATTCATCTTATAAAACTATTGCTTTTTAATACGACCTTTATCTTGATTATACTTCAAACTTGTAAAAATCCTCATCGCACCTTAAACAAGCCCCAAAGTATTCTTCACTAACTTTGTCTTTATCAAAGGTTAGTTTGTTGTGGCACTTTGGACAAAAGTATTCTTTCTTTGGTTTTTCTTCATTTACAAATAACTCTGCGTCTTCTTTTATGTTTCCGTCTATTCGGACAATATATCTTGAATTAAAGCTACCCTCATCTGTTCTTTTTACATTATTAGAACAAAGATACTCTGCCCCACCGTCTGTTTTATGATAATATAATCTCATACTTTTATTGCATTTAATTATTTCTTTTTTAATTGACCTTTTAAGTTCACTAACATTTTATCATATTTGGTTTTAAAAGTCAATACTTCACTCTCTATCCTTGACCTCTTGCTCTCCCTTACAAAAGATCAAGATAGGGAGTTAAATCTTGGTTATTTTAAGATAAAACTCATTTATCTTCTTTCTTGGCACAACCTCTTTTCGCCAGAATTTAATTGCTCGTGATACGGCAACAGAGGAATTGCTTCCTTTTTCCCTAACCTCATATTCTTTCGGATATGGTTGATACCACTTGAATTGGATAAGGTAATGCATAAATTATTGCTTTTTAACAATACGACCTTTGTTCTTACATATTACCTACTGCTCTTGCATTTTCTTCTGCCCACCTGTTTCCACCTGCATAAACTCTGGGTTGATCTTTCCTTGGGCTTTTATTAGATCTTTTTACTCTTTCGCATATATTATCTTTGTTAATTCTAACCCTGTATTTTTTTGTCATTTTATTAAACTATTAACTTATGCTCAACTGCTCTGTCTAATTTTGTTATTCTTTTAATGCTTTTTTGATGTCTTCAAACCTACGATTTTCCTCTACTTCACAACTTTCTTCTAAATAAATAATCCCATTAGAAGATACGGGACAAGCCATAAGAACATCTTCTTCCATAAAATATACATTTCCATTTTCTTTGGAAATATATAATTTGTTTTTAATCGGTTGTCTTTGGTAAAACATATTTTTATATTTGCTTTTTATGCGACCTTTATATTACCTCCTCTTCAACCTCTATCGGGTATTCGTGTATATGATTTGCAACCCATTCTCTAAGCATTTCCTTTGCTTCTTCTTTTGTTTCTACTACATCAAAAACTTGCTCTTCGTCTATTTTTAATCTAACTTTATATTTTTTCATTTTATTTAACTATTACTTTTTACTGCGACATTTTACTTTATTAACTCAAAATCAGGTTGCCATATTTCCGTGTCTTCAAATTCAAAGTCGGTTATATCTCCGGCATTTTCTAAAATTTCTCTTGCTTCTTCTTCGTTCCGTGCCTCTACTTCAAAAAATCTTGGTTGTTGAGGTAGTGAAAATTTATATTTTTCCATTGTATTACTTTTTTAATTATTACTACGACCTTTAATACTCCCACTTTCTTAACTCTACTTGTTCGTCTTTATTTAATAAGAAAACATTATTTAATTCCTCATTAATTTCGTCCTGTTGTTCTCTATCAAAACTTTCCCAGTAATTTAAGAAGGTCATATAGGCATAATAATACTCTATAAGTTCTTCTTTTGACTTATTTAACAATTCTCTTCTTGTCATATTTATTTTATTGCTTTTTAA
>PWGL01000137.1 GCA_003554465.1 Candidatus Pacearchaeota archaeon | reverse complement strand
GATTCTATTGGTGATTTAGATGGTAGCGATGAGAAAATTATGAGCCGAAGCCTCAAAAATAAAGTGCTATCACCCTGGGTAATAAGTTATCAGGAGTTAATTAAGAAAGCCGAAGATGAGCAAGAAGAAGATATTTCAGAGCTCACAGCCGACTTGATCAGTAAATTAAAAAAGAAAAACATAGAAGACCAGGAAATCTGCCTGCAGATTACCGATGAACTTACTAATATAGCGGGATTATCGGGACCAGGTATAGTGATTGGCTTTACCCCGCCTTATTATCCGCCGGTGAAGCTGCAGAGCGAATCCACTGCTGATAAAAAGATGTGGGAATTAGCCAAAAAACTGCAATCTAGCTGCAAAAACGAGCATGGTCATTATATTGAGATTTTGCCCTTTTTCCCTGGCATCTCAGATTTAAGTTACTTTCGCTTAACAGATTCTGCCGAAACAGAGGAAGTATTAGCAGGAAACATGCCCGTCTGGGGTGAGGGCTATAAATTGCCCCTCCAGGAGATAGCGGAACTGGACATCCCGGTTTTAAATATAAGCGTCCAGGGCTACGATGCCCACAAAAAGCTAGAACGTTTAGAGTTAAACTACAGCTTAAAAGTAGTCCCCCAACTTTTAGAATATGCCTGCCGTGAAATGACCCAGCCGATCATGGGTTGACCCTGGGTCGACCCTGGGTCAACCCAGGGTCAACCCGGGCTCGTGCCCGGGTCGGTGATGTGCGAGTTAGCACTCAGCACTACGGGTCAATGCTAATTTAATGCTTCAAAGTGAATTTCTGCTCTGCTATCTAAAGATTTAGCTATTTTATTGATTGTTTCAAGACTGCAGTTGTGTCCATTTTCAATTCGTGAGATCACACTTTGTTTAGTGCCAATTCTATCAGCCAGTTCCTTTTGAGTTAGTCCTAACTCGTTCCGTCTTCTAATAATTTCTTTAGCTAAGTCATGTTGTAACTTAATTTCATCCCAGGCTGCCTTGAATTCTGAGCTATTTTTGTATTTTTCTTGAAAAAAATCTTCAACTTCCTCTAAATCTTTCACGACTACTCACCTCCATATCTGTTGATAAAATCCTTTTTTCGCTTAATAGCTTTTTGTATATGACCTGACGGAATCTTTTGAGATTTCTTTTGATAGGCATGAAGTTGGTTCTTTGCCAGTTTTGCTTTTATAAAAATAAACTTGCCCGTATTTTTCTTCCAATAGTCTTTCGCCTCCAGGAGATTATCTGTCTGCACCAATAATTAAAAGAAAAATTAAATATTACTTTTATGCTATATCAATTATATCATTAATGATATATTCGGTCAACTGGTTAAATATATTTTATCTTTTGTCATGAAGTGATGGTATGGTGCCTCTGTCTTGACCCGTATCTTGACCCTGGCTCGACCCTGGGTCAACCCGGTCTCGTACCCGGATCAGCGTTACGGGTAAACGCATTTACCCAAAATAACAGGAAAAATATTTAGCAATAATTAAAATTTTTATATTAAAATGAAGGAGTTTAAATTATTATCAGCAAATATGTTTATAAGATAAAGCTTTTAAAAAGCTTTAGCATTATAATTGGCAATATGAAAAGTATATTTAATTAGAAGGGGGTTAAAAAAAGTAATAATTCAGGCTTTTTTCATGCTGGCAATGGTTTTAGTTTTATCCGAGTTCACTTTTAAATTAGAAAGGGGAATTAAAATGTTTTCAAGAAAAAATTTAAAGCTTATAGGTATTTTTGTTTTGCTCGTTTCAATAACATTTTTTATGACAGCTTGTGATTTTGGTAATGGTAATGGAGATACTGGAGCAGACCCCACAGATCCAAGCACTTATGAAACTGAACCGCTGGATGATAACATAGCTCAAGAAGTGGGATATACAACTGAAGTTCCCGCAAATTTTTATTTTACAACTGATTTTAATGATATTGGTACCATGGCAGATTTTGAAACAAAAAATGCCATTGACATTTTAGCCAGTGAATTTTTGGCACAGCAGTGGTATGGATATGAACTTGAAGTTGATTTTGTGGGAAGTCCAACTTTGGAGGAGTTTATTGAGCAATATGTAGATGAAGATGGCAGAGTTGATGAAGATAGTGTAATGGATGATTTTGATGATGAATATGAGCTATTAGAGTACATTACCCCAATTTTAATAGGCTTATCTGTAGAACCAATCAGAGAATCGGACTGGAATGAAATCAAGGAAAACCAAGCTTTTATAGAAAATTATATAGAAGAAAGTTATGACACAGTTAATGAGTTTGAATTTAAAGAGAATGTATCTGGCAGAGAAGCTATACTAGCTGATTATGAAGTTGAAGATAATGATATTACCCTTAGGAATAGAGAATGGTTACTATTCATAGAAGAACAAGAAAAGATGATTTCATTTAATTATATGGATTCTGACGATGAGATTATTGAAAATATTGTAGATGTAGCAGCAGAAAAATTAAATTTTGATTTTTAGTTTAAGGGTTTTAATATAATGTTATAATGTGTTGACTAGTAATGTATTGACCCGAGTAATGTATTGACCCTGGCTCGACCCTGGGTCAACCCAGGGTCGCAGGTGACAGGATTGCAGATGAACCAAATTGCTCAGTTGTTATCAGTTATCAAATAAGAAATAATATTATAGCGAAAAATCATACAAATTGTCTAAAAGCTGGTATAACATAGCTTTTAGACAATTTTTTTACCTTAAAGCAGGAATTCATTATGTTTTATAGAAGATAATCTAAAGCAGAGAAGTAAAATTAAATGAGATTTATAGACAGGTAGCGAAACAATTTACATAATCTAAATTGTAAAGTCAAAATGTATACAAGAGGCAAAAGCAAGTAATAACATAAACAATCAATTACGAAAGGAGAATTTTTAGTCCATGGATAATCAACTAAACAATAATTACAACAACTATGAGGAATTGGAAATTGATTTGAGAGAGTATATCAAATTATTGTGGCGCAAAAAACACTGGATTATAGGCCTGGTTATAGTGGCTATGCTGGCAGCTTTTATTTTTACTCGAGCTACCACTGAGGTGCAATATCAGGCTAAAGCGGAAATTTTATTGATGCCGCCGCGTCATACCGAAGTGGAGGTATCTCAGCTCTCCAGAAGCACTTATGCTGAGATGGCTTTATCTGATCACCTGCTGGGCAGGATCATTGAAGAAGTTGATCTGCGAGATGATGAAGATGAGTTGTTACATCCAGCTGATATAGATGATAAATTTGATCTAGAAATTATCGAAGATGATGAAGTTGCTGAGGGAACCAGCTATTTCTTCCGCATGCATGTGACAGGGACCGACCCAGAGGAAACAACGGAGATAGCCAATACCTGGGCTGAGCTCTATAAAGATGATACTCTGGAGATAAGGCTTGATGAAGTGGAAGAAATTTATCAGGTCAGCGAGGAAAGATTTGCCGAGACAGAGAAAAATCTGGAGGAAGCAGAGGAAAGATTGGAAGAGCTTAAGGAAGAGGCTCGCCTGGAGCGTTTAAGTTCCAAGAAAGATAACTATCGGGAAAGTTTGCAGGAGGCTGAAGCAGAGGTTTTAAGGTTAGAGGAAGAATTAGGTCTGCTTGAGACGGAACAGGAGCAGCTATCAGAAACAATAGCTGATATGGAAGATGATGGTATTTGGTTGGAAGAGTTTTCCGAGGTCTTATTTGCTGAAGCAGAGGGGGAGAAGGCTCAGGATCTGTTGCAGGCTCAGGACACTCTGGCAGAGGCAAATAAGGAATATAGAATTGACCTGCTGGAATTACAGCAGGAGCAGAAAATAGAGCAGGTGGACCATTTTCGTGAAAAAGTTAGTTTATTGGAACAAAAAGAGCAGGAAGGGCAGAGAGAGGAGTTGCTGGCCTTAGAAGATGATATCCACAGACAGCAAATTGAGATAGAGACCTTAGAGCAGGAACTGGATGGTATGGCGACGGAAGAGGGTCTCTGGTTTGGCGATAGAACTCTGGAACTAGAGGAGGCAGATTTAGCAGATATTGATGCTGACCTGCAGCAAGCTCTGGATAATTACTGGCAGAAGCGAGAGACTTTATTTAACTTTTGGGAGCAGCATGATCTGGTTTCTTTAGCCAACGAGGTAGATTTTAAAGAAGATTTATTGGCCAATCGCAAGGATTTGCAAGCTGAACTGGAGGAAGATCTGGCAAGAGCCGAGTCGGATTTAGAAGAGCTGACAAAAGTTTTAGAGCAGGAGCCAGAAAAATATCGCCTGGAGAGAAGTCTTAGTGAAGATGTATTCTGGGATAATATTTTCTCGCCAGAAGAGCTGGAGATATTAACTGAACTGGTTTTAGAAGAGGAACAAATCAACCCTGTTTATGAAACTTTGCGCCAGGAACGGTCGCAGTTAGAGATAAAAGTTAACGCTCTGCCCCAGCAAATATCACATTTTGCTGAAGAAATTGACGATTTAGCTTTGCATAAGGAAAATTTACGCCTGGAGCTTAGCAAACTGGAAGAGGAAGAGGCTGATATTAAGGAAGACTTATCCTTTTATGAGAGTGTTTTAAGTGACTGGCAGGATGATTTCCGTGATTTGCAACTTGATAAGGTTCAGGCAGAAAGGGAACTCAGAGGTTATGAAGTAGAAATGGATTTGCTGGAAGAGTATGAAAATCCTCGTCTCTCTCAACAGCAAGATTATTATCAAAATATCATTGCAGAATATGAAGATGAAGCCAATGAATTAGCCTATGAAATCAATCAGTATCAGGATAAAATTGCTTTATTAGAGCAGGATGTTGATCATTATCAGGAGCTTTACGATCATCAGGCGGATAATTATCGCGATTTAGTGAAACAGTATTTTGACAGTGGGATTGAGATAGACAATTTACAGGCTCAAAAGGATTACTATGAATCTCATCTGGATTATCTCAATGAAGAAGTAGATGTTATAGAAGAACAGGTCTGGAGATTTGAGAGAAACATCGAAAGAGTTGAACGAGATGTAAGCCGCTATGAAGAATCCTATGATAGGCTGGTCTCGCTAGTTGAAGATGCTAACCTGGCCATGGCCGAGCAGACCAGCGATGTACGTTTCGTTTCGGAAGCTGTTCCGCCAGGAAGAACAATTGGCCGGGGGACCACTTTGAATATGGCCATAGCAGCTGTCCTGGCAGGTATGCTGGGCGTTTTCGGAGTCTTCTTCCAGGAGTTCATGAAAGAGGATTAAACGCGGCAAGAACGTGAATAGCCCTGGGTTGACCCGGGCTTGACCCTGGCACGAACCCGGGCTTGACCCTGGGTCAAGCCCGGGTCAACCCAGGGTCAACCTAAGGTCAGGACAATTAAAGTTGTTTACGCAGATTTAAACTTTTATTATACTGGAGGTGGCCCAGGTGAAGTTTGCCATGATACCGCTGGATAAGATCCGGATTCCGCCCCTGCAGACCCGGGAGAAATTCAATGAAGAAGCCCTTAAGAACCTGGCCGACTCCATGGAGGAGGTGGGCCAGCTGCAGCCGGTGATTGTGGTGCCAGCGCCGGAATCCATCACAGCTGAAGGCG
>PWGL01000116.1 GCA_003554465.1 Candidatus Pacearchaeota archaeon | reverse complement strand
ATCATCTGCTTTCTCCCCACCATTATCTTCATCATCTGCTTTCTCCCCACCATTATCTTCATCATCTGCTTTCTCCCCACCATTATCTTCATCATCTGCTTTCTCCCCACCATTATCTTCACTATCTACTTCCTCTTTAATATCTTTCTCCTTCTCTTTTTTATCTCCCTTTTTCCCCTCACTTTTCCCCTTCTCACCTTTCCCATCTTTCTTGCCATCTTCAACAACTTCTTCTTTCTCTTCTTTCATGTTTTTAAGAGCTTTTCCAATATCTACTCTATCATGCAATTCTGTATCTGGAGACATTATGCTAACATAAACTCCGACAGTTCCTTGCAAGGTATTTGCTTCTGTCAATGCCATATCTACTACTTTAGCAGTTTCACCTGTTTTCTTTAAATAACCTTGCTTAAATCTCCATGTCCTGGATCTCTCACTAGGCAATTTACCCGACAATCTTATTTCTGCACCCATAGCTCCCTCACCCATAATTCTATTTAACATTTTATAAGCAATCCCTTTAAATTTCAAACTTCCCACTTTCTCTAAACCAGTTGCTATCTCATCAGCCACATATTGAGAGTCAAATTCCGGCTTCTCAATTTCTTTAATATCTATATGAGGGTTTTCTAAATCGAATCTATTTTTTAAGTCGTTAGTTAGTCTTTCTATCCTCTCTACTTTCCTACCTATTATGAAACCTGGCCTTGTAGTCCCAACTGTTATTTTCTCACCTACAGGAGTATACTCTACTTTAATACTACTAATTTTTCCTTTCCCTAACTCTCTCTTTACACTTTCTTTCATCTTAAATTCTTCTTTCTTCAATTTAACAAATTTTCTTTCTTCCATTATTCTTTCCCCCTTTCCTTAGATTCTATATGAACATGACTTCTTTTCATTTTCTCACTGCCAAATCTTCTATAGGGTCTAGATGCCTTATTGGCACTTGCAGAATATATATAGGGTATTCCAATCCCATTAACATCTGAATTTGAAATTAATTGATTTAGCAATCTAACAATTTCTTTGCTAGCATTAACAGGATATCTTCCACTTTCCATACCTTTCTTATGACCTATCTTTCCCCTCATGGGAATAGCTTCCCTTTTTTTAATAACTTTTCCTAAATCCTCTATAGCTTCCTCAATATTTTTACCTTTTATATATTTACATATTGCTATAGAGTGTTTAGTGGATATTTTTAGGTTTCTACCATTCACTACTGCCTTATTTTTCCTTGGGTGAGAAACTTCTTTCTTTTTTTCACCTTTCTCTTTTCCTTTCTCCTTAACCTCTCCAGAGTCTTTTTTCTCTTCTTCTTTGCTTTCTCCCCCTTTCTCCCCCTTCACTTTCTCACCAGACTTCTCCCCACCATTATCTTCACTATCTACTTCCTCTTTAATATCTTTCTCCTTCTCTTTTTTATCTCCCTTTTTCCCCTCACTTTTCCCCTTCTCACCTTTCCCATCTTTCTCCCCTTCTTTCTTGACGATTTCTCCTGCTTTCTCCTGAAATTTCCCCATAGCTTCTTCTGACCCACTAACCTTCTCAGCTAATTTTTTAGGGTCAGCTTTTACTAAATCTTCAGCACTCGCTACCCCTGCCTTTTCCATTTCTGCTATTTTCTTTTCACCCATACCTTTTATTTTGGATAAGGGTGTTTTTTTCTCTACCATTTTCTTTATTATTTAACTGAAAGGGCTGCAGAGCTTCTTGTAGCTCCAATACCAGGAGCTCCGTGCTCAACATCTTTCCTTGTGTTAACAAACTCTCCAAGTCTATGCCCTAACATTCTCTCATTGACATTTAATTTCTCATAATTTTGACCATTATAAACGAATATTGTCATGCCCACCAACTGTGGGACAATAACTATACTTTTGCTATGTGTCTTGATAGTTTTACCATTTCTCTTTTTCTTCTTACAATCATTAATAAATTTTTGAGTTGAAGCAAATTCTCTCAATAAACTTCTTTTTTCTCTAGAAGGTAACAATTTAGCAAATTCACGTATCTCTAACTGTTTCAACTCTTCTAGATTCTTTCCACGATATTTAAATTCCTTTTTCTCTCTTCTTCTTGCCATTTTATTTCTTTTTTCCGCTCCTTTTTGGTCTTAAACTACCAACTTTTGCTCCTGCAGGAGCATTTACTTTTGGAATTTTACCTTTTCTACCATGTGACGGGTTTTTACCTCTTCCAGATCCCATAGGATGGTCAACAACATTCATACATACTGCAGATGTTCTAGGATATAACCTTCCCTGACTCTTCATCATTTTATACTTTTTCCCTGCTTTTACTATTGGTTTTTCTAACCTTCCTTGTCCTGCAATTCTGCCTACTGTTGCCCTACACTTATCATTTAACCAAATTTCTCTTTTAGAAGGCAACATAATAGCCACACTACCATTTTCTTTCTTAGTTAATATTGCCGAGTTTCCCCCACTTCTTATCAATCTTCCACCATCCATATAATTTCTTTCTATATTATAAATCCTTGTACCTATAGGGACTTTATTCAATGATAAAATATTACCTTTTTCAACCTCATTTCCACTATTGATATCTATTTCCTGACCTTGTTCCATACCGTTAAATGCCGGATTAAAAAATAATTCTCCGTCCATATCTATTTTTGCTAGAGGGTAAGTATGACCAGGAGAACTTACTAAATCAACAACCTTGCCTTTCCCTTCTTTATTAGGGTACCCTATACCAAATCTATAACCCCTTTTTCTAACCCTATAGGTAGGTGATCCCTTTCCACGTCTTTGTTGAATTATTCTTTTTCCCATTTTGTAATATTTACATCATTCCTAAGTCTGTAGCAACATCGATTGCAGGCTTATCTTTATTCAATTTAATATAACATATCTTCCTATTGTTTTTTATTAATGTTCTTATTTTATTAGTTTTTGTATCAAAAGTTTCTTCAAACTCTTTCTTTATATCCTTTTTCTTCTCTTTTCTGCCAACTTCAAAGACCAATGTGTTTTCCATTTCTATCAACTTGACTGCTTTTTCTGTAGCTATAGGTTTGAATCTCATTTTTTAACCTCTATTTTTTGTTTATTTTTTAACATTTCTTCCCAATACTCTCTCAATTCCTCAATAGCTTTTGTAGTATATATTGCCATCCTTCCCAAAGGCCACAAATCCTCAATACCCATATTTTCAACTTTCCTAGTTTCTATTATATTCTGATTACTCTCTTCATCATTTCCTATGACAAGCAATACCCCTCTATTTTTTCTGAATTTTCTACCTCTTTTTTTCCCTCTTCCTTTCCTGATTTTTTTCTTTTTTATTGCTATATTGTATAGCTCCCCTGTCGCTTTTTCAACTTCTTGCAAAAATTCCTTTGTTTTCAATTTGAGCAATTTACTGTCTATGATCATTGGAAAGTTCTCAATAGGTAAATTGTCAGAGTCGTTAAGCGTATCATATCTATTTGTCAACCATTTTTTGCTTGCGGTTGAAGCAATTGCAGATTGCACTGCTATTTTTCTTTCTTTCTTATTCATTCTCCTATCAGCTCGAAGACCTTTAGGGGGATGAGCCCTTCTTCCACCTTTAACACCTGGAACACCTGCAGCCTGCCAAAAGAATTGAGTACCTCTTCTCCAAAAAATCTTTCTAGGAACTCTAGAAATTCCACGACCATAGTGGCTTCTAAATTTTTCTTTAACATGTCTAACTTTATTTGAGTCAGTTCTTCCGGCAGTCTTTGACTGACTATGGGTACTTACCTTCTTGGCTAGATTATAATATTTTTGAGCAATATCTTCCCTAATTTCTCCAGAAAAACATTTAGGCAAATCAACTTTCTTATTTTGCCCTATAATTTTAACTTTATTCATTTTTCTAACCCTATAAACTCATATTCTTGTTTATCTTTTTTCTTGCTCTTTCTAAGAGTCATTGTCAATAGCATCTGTCTTTTTGCAGGCCCTGGCAAGCTGCCTTTAATAACTGCATACTCAGTATTTATTTTCCCGTAATTTTTAAAGTCTCCCTTAATATTTATTTCCTCAGCTTTTCCTATTTTAATAATATGATTATTATATTTTAATCTAGTTTGCATACCTGTCTGTCCTGCCATAGGTGTCCTAAAGTCGACTCTTGCAGGGAACCATGGGCCCATAGAACCCACATTTCTTCTACCTTTCTCAGACTTATGACTTTTTAAATGAACTCCGAATCTTTTCATCGGACCCTGTGTACCTTTTCCTTTTGTCAACCCTCTACAATCTATAATATTATTTTCTTCAAGAATCTCGCTAGCCATTATACTTTTATTCATCTTATCTTTAACCCATTCCAAATCTTTACTCCCTGTTCCTATTTCTGCTATATCGGGAGTTTTTTTAATACCTGTCTCTTTAACCTGGCTATAAACTATCACTGTAAAATAGTCATAATCTTCAACATTTTCTATTTCCTTTGATGCCGACTTGTTCTGTTTTGGCAGCTTCACTTTTCTTTTTAATTCTTTATCTATATTGTCTACGAGAACATCTTTCAAAACTTTGTTATCTTTGTAAAACCTAACAGATAATATTCTTAGTGGTGGCAATTCAACAACTGTTGAAGGAATAACAATATTCTTACCTTTTGTCATAGAATCAGGAGTATTATCTTTAACAAGAGATGAAACCATTCCCGCTTTATAACCTATAAAACCTAATAATTGAGAATCAGAGTCTATACTCTCCCAGTTAACACTAGGCAATTGCTTTCTACTACGTTTTCTGGGCCAAAATTGTAATGAACCGGCCCTTGTTTTACTTTTAGACATTTTCCTTTATTTTCCTCATTCCTAACTAGCGGAGCTTTCTTTTTAGGGATCATTTTACACTTATCTTACACCGTGTATTTTTGAAAGAAAATGAAGGTTTTTAAAGCTTTTTATATAGAGAAATAAAATTATCTAATTATTATTCTATATTTTTATAACTCAACTCCAAATTTTTCAATTTTAACTTCAAATCTTCATAATTGGTAAATAAAATTGTATTTACACCTGATTATGCACCTTTTAAATAATTCTTTTGTATTCTCTAATTCATAATAGTCTTTATATTATTTAAATTTACCTTTCAATGATTCCCTTGTCTTTAATAGTTCCTTAATTCCCAAACAACTTCTCCAATCCCATCTTTCAATTTCCCTAATTTTTCTTTACTAGACTTATTTTGCTTAGGAACTTTAACTTTTCTTTTCATTTCTTTATCAATATTATCAGAAAGAATATCTTGAACAACATTATTATTTTTATATAATCGAACAGAAAAAATTTTAATTTTTGGGGATTCTAAAATTGTGGCAGGAACAACCATTTTTTTACCTTTTGTAAGGGATTCTTCAGTATTATCCTTGACATAACAAGAAGTCATTCCAACCTTATATGCAATAAAACCCAATAAATTTTTATTATCAGAATTTTCTTCTTCAATTTTTACCCAGTTTACTCTAGGTAATAACTTATTCGAACGTTTTCTTGGCCAGTACTGTAATGAACCGGCTCTCGGCTTTGTATGTTTTGGCATCTTCTATTATTGATATTATATTTATATTTTCCATTTTACACCGTACTTGCCAACCAAACAAGTAATTTTTCAAGAAAATGTGGGTTTATAAAGGTTTTTGTGGT
>PWGL01000011.1 GCA_003554465.1 Candidatus Pacearchaeota archaeon | reverse complement strand
TTTGCAAGAAAAAAATGGTGGTAGAGAAAGATTTGATTATGTTATAGGGAATCCACCTTATGTTAGTTATAATATGTGTTGTAAGCAAAAATTTGACTTTGCCGTAAAAATTAAGGATAAAAACGAGCCCTTTAATATGGGCAATGTTTATGGGATGAATTTGAATACTGTGCCAGGCAGAATAAAAACCTACCCCCCAAAACCAAATCTTTATGCCTTTTTTATTGCATTAGGATTAGGATTGCTAAAAGAAAATGGGAAATTATGTTATATCATCCCCCAAACTCTTTTATCCGCTAATGATTTAGATGTTCTAAGGTATCATTTATCTAAATTTACGATAATTGAAAAGATAATAACTTTTTATGGTAATATGTTCATTGGTAGAGGTTTAAAACAAAACAAACCAGTACCGACTTCTTCATTGATTTTTGTTTTAAAGAAAGATGTTCCTAAAGAAAACCATAAGATTATAGTTACTAATTATGCGAGTTATGATGATAAAGATGGTATTGATTTTGAGAAGTATATTAAAAGCAGGGGGAAAATAACAACTAAAATTCTACAATCAGAGTTATTAAAAAATGTTGATAATTGGAATTTTTTAACTTATTCACCTGAATTAGTAAAATTCTCGCAAAAATATAAAGAAGTGTCAGAGAGTTTTGATATTTATAGGTTATTTGAAAATTCAGTGCCAAGGTTTAAGGACAAATTTTACTTTGATGTTGGCTTTATATTAAATAAAAAACTTATAACTTCAGAAAAAAAAGAGGGGTATTATTCAATTTTAGACTTTAAAAATTTTTCTGGGTACTCAAAGTATCATACAACACATTACTATCCTAATGATAATGATAAGATTGAGCTTACAAGGAGTAATCAAGGGCATATCACATTATCTCCCAAATATAGTATTGTTTGGAGAATTAAAAATCCTGAAAAGTTTTATCTGACATCTGAACGAATAATTTTTAATATGGGTACTTCCTCTATAATCACATCGAATAATTACAATGAAATGTTATATCTCTTTTCATTGTTAAATTCCCCTGTTTCAAAAAAGATATTAGAATTTTATTTGAAGATAGCTTCGGAGAAAGAATATATAGTGGCGATATTACCAATAAAAAAATATATTAGAGTCCCCAAAATTAATGGAGGGAATAAGCATATAAAAAAAGAAGTAATCAAACAAACAAGAAAAATGTTAAGTTTGGAGGAAAAGCAAATTAAGGATTTTGTAAAATTCACAACTTCAAAACAAAAATTTAGTTCGGTAAGGGTGGAAGGAAATAACTTGATACTAACAGATTTAAATAATAACGAGATTAAACAGCAAATAAAAGCTAATGTCGAATTGGTTAAAGAATTAATTGAAGATAATTATGCTGAAAAGACAGAATTATCTATACAAGAATTAAAATATACGGAATGTATTGATTTTGATAAGCAGTCTGAAATTAAAGAATATTTAGATAATTTAGTTTTTGCTTTGTATTTTGATGTAGCTGTTGATAAAAAACATCTAGGTGATAGTGCTTACTTAATGGATGAGTGTAAGAAGGTAGCTTTTTATAAATATATACATAATTAACAATTAGTAACCTTCCTAATGAAGAAATATTCAAAAGATTATTTTGAAAAGAAATTCTTGTTATTGTATGAAAAGCTTGTTAACAAAGAAGGTTTTATTGATACTATCAAGAAAACAAGAGAATCTTTAAATATTCCTGAAGAAGGTTTTGAAAGTGACTTCGAATTAGTTGGTTACTTTATAAGCAGGATACCAAAGAAAGAAATAGAAAACTTTATATTTTATTCCTTTTGTTTTGAATACGTTAGAAATACGGGCTTGGAACTTCAGGATGAAGATTTTGAAGAATTGTTTGATAAGTTTTATCAAAGGCAGAAAGAAGTAGATAATATCCAAATTATTTCGATACCGTATCTAAAAGCTGTTGAAGACCATTTAACATTGTTTACAAAGTCTGAGATTGTCCAATTTAATAAAGAGAATAAAATTTTAAATAAGAAAGTTATTGAAATCTTTAATTCTTTTATGGAGGTTGAGTTATTAGATGCACAAATAATATCTCATTATATTGAAAAATATCTTTTTTTAGGTAAAAAAGGTGTTGAAAATTATATACGCAAAAGAACTTTGTGTCCAAACTGTAAATATTATAGTGTCGCTCATTTTTCTCCAGATAGAAATAATATGACAAATAAAGAAGATGGACCATTTAGCGGTAAGTATCTTTTTGATAAAGATACCTCTAAGTTACTATCTCAATTTTTTGATAGTTATTTTGTTTTAATAAAACCCTATGCAACAAAAGGCGAAGTGTTAAATTATATAGAAGATAATTGGGATACTATTAAGGAAAATTTGAAAAATAAAAACACGTTTTATAAACAATTTGATTTTAGCCCTTCTCGATTAAGAAGTAGTAATTTGCGAAGAAATCGTTTAATTTACGATTTATATCAGAAACCTAAGAAAGAATTACTTGAGATTTGTAAGAATAGAGAAATTTTTCCTGTAACGGGTGTTTATAAAGAAGATGTTATTTCCCAAATTCTTAAAGAAAAGTATGATTTAGAGATGTCAAGCGATGCTATTAAAAAGGTTGTTACTAGATACGCCAAATCAATCAAAACTAAGAAAACAGCAAAAGATATAGGGGACATTTAAAAACCTGTTTTTTCAAAGTAAGTATTTTCACTTTCGCATAAAGAGTATTCTGCATTAAATGATGCGGAATAATATTAAATCAAAATTTAAAAAGAAACATTACAAAAATTTCTCACTAGAAGAGAGGGATAGGTTGATTAATGTCTTTGCTTGGTTAATTGAGCAAGATAAAAAACAAAATCCTGAAAATTATAAATTTAGCAAAACAAATTATGATTGATACGATACGTTTGTTAATACCCAAGAGGGCAATGTGCTATCGTTCTGGAATAAGTGGATGGGATTTATACTCTCAGACAGAATTTTATTCTAAATATGTGAGAAATCCGAGTAAAATTGAGAAGGAAACAGGGAAATACTTTCCAAGACTTACAGGGTATAAACGGAGGTTTGGGCAGGATGACAATGTTAAAATTGAGCTTTCTATACCAAAACTACTTTATTTAAATAATCTAGATGAAGTTGAGGACAAAGATTTTGATGAAGTAATTAATACATTTGTGGCTCGATTAGGAATAATGGGAATAGTTGTATCTAACTCTGTGCTTAAAAATGCTGTTGTAAGTTCTGTAGATTTTTCTAGAAATATACCAATTGAAGGAGGATATACAGTGAATTATGTAATATCTGAACTTAACAAAATTAATTTACCAAAAACATTTGATTTTGCTCGTGCAAGATATATTAATGATGGGCAGAGTCTATATGCACATACGAAATCTCACCAATTTGTTATTTACGATAAAATGGCAGATTTTAGAAAACCTCAAAGTAGGGCTATAGATAAAGATATAGATTCTCATCAACAAAATATTTTTGAAAATTTAACTCAAGAAGAGCAAATAGAAGAGGTTCTTAGATTTGAAGTAAGATTAAGCCAAAAACAGAAAATGAATAAAGTGCTTAAAGACTTAGGCTACAAAGAAAACCCGACATTTCAAGATGTCTTTGATTCGGGAATGAGTCAGAAAATTATTTATAGCTATTGGGAAAAGTTAATTTTGGAAAGGAATTTGTGCTTATTCTCTTTGTCTTTTGGACCTAAAGAAACATTGCAGAGGATTTTATTAGAGGATAAAAATCTTAAGCCGAAGCAGGCTGTTTATCTATTAGGCTTGTTTGTTCTTGCTAGAGATGAAAACGGTATTAGGCAGTTACGGGCTATTCTTTCCAAAAGGTGCAAAGATAGAACTTGGTATCGAATGGCAAATGATTTAAACTATACTAATAAGATTATTGCCAAAAGTAGTTTGAGGGATTGGGTTCTTGGAATAAATAATAGTTTGAAAAATTATACTGCATATAAGACGAAAGATAGGCAGAATAAGACACTATGTTGAGAAGTAGAGAGGTTTTGTAGTATATTTATAGTAGTAATTAATTAGAGAAATATTATGAAAGCAATAATAATAGCCAGAGTATCAACGGAAGAGCAAAAAGAAACAGGGCATTCTTTACCTGCTCAAATTGCACGTATGAAAGATTACTGTGAATGTAATAATTTCGAAATAATTAAATCCTATTCTTTTGATGAAACAGGGTATAAATCTGCTCAGCGTGTAGAATTTGGCAAAATAATAGAAAATATTAATGAGCATCGTGAGAAAATTGTGATATGTTTTGATAAAGTAGATAGGCTATCTCGAGATATTTTTGATAAAAGTGTCGCATCGCTTTACGAGAAGGCAGTGTCTGATGAGATAGAGTTGCATTTTGTATCTGATTCACAAATAATAAACAATTCAATGAATGCAGGGGACAAATTTATGTTTGGGATAAAACTAGGTTTGTCAAAATACTATTCTGATGCAATAAGTGATAATGTAAGAAGGGCTTTTGAACAGTTACGAAGAGAAGGGAAATGGTTAGGACCTTCTCCTCTTGGGTATCTTAACCTAGATAAAACCCTTGTTATTGACCCTGAGAGGGGGCATATAATCAAGAAAGCATTTGAATTATATTCTACAGGCAATCATTCCTTTGCTAGTATTAAAGATGAAATTACAGCCTTGGGTTTAAAAAGTAAGCAAGGGAATATAATATCAAGAAGTGTCGTTGAAACCATATTAAAAAACCCTTTTTATTATGGAACTGCTTTTTCACCAAAATATGGACACTATACTCATATCTATCCTCGTTTAATAACTAAAGATTTGTTTGATAAGTGTCAAGAAGTGAGATTAGGACGCAGAAATTTACCGAGCAAAGTTTTATCTCGAGATTATATATTTAAAGGCTTGTTAAAGTGTAAAAAATGTGGATGCTCTATAACTCCTGAATATAAATGTAAGCCTAATGGTAAAGAATATGTTTTTTATTCTTGCACAAATGCAAAGGGTATTTGTAAAAGACAATATATCAACGAGCAAGATTTATTAAAGCCAATTTATGAAGTTCTGAATAGTTTTTCAAATATATCAGAAGATATACAAAAAGAATTAGTTCAAGAATTGCGTAAAACAACAGAAGCGGAGATAGAATTTCATAAAAAACAAATGCATCGTATACGTAAAGATTACGATGATGTTAAGAAGCGGGATGATAATTTATTGAATGCATTGATTGCAGAGAGTATTACTAAGGACATATATGACAAAAAACATCAAGAACTTGCAGATGAATTACAACGATTGGAAATCGAACTTTCAGAGCATCGGCAGGCTGATTATGATTACCAAACAACAGTATCAACAGTGATTTCTGTTGCTCGCAGGGCAATGGAAATATTTGAAAACTGTTCTGAAGCTTCTGAAAAACGGGCATTTTTAAATTTCCTACTTCAGAACCCAATGTTAGAAGGTAAAAAGCTAGAGTTTAACTTAGCTTCTCCGTTCGATGTTATCTTGGAATTATCTAAATGTCCTAAATGGCTCTGCGGGCAGGACTCGAACCTGCAACCTACCGGTTAACAGCCGGTTGCTCTACCATTGAGCTACCGCAGAATAACAGGAGTATTATACTTTAAGTTGTTTTGTTATTCAACAA
>PWGL01000043.1 GCA_003554465.1 Candidatus Pacearchaeota archaeon | reverse complement strand
TCTATTTCTTCATAAATTCTTAATTCAAAATTAACTTCAGGATAAACTTCTCTTTCCCCTATCAACCCGTAACCCTCACCCTCGCCAGTCAAATTAATATTTTCCGTATAAAAAGTTCCATTTTGTAGGTTTGTAAAAATATTACCTGCCTGAAAAGTAGCCTCTTGCTGGTTGAGCTTGAAAATTAATAGTGAATCTTTAGGTATTAATTCACCCTCTCTGACATTGATATTAGTCTCCCCATAAATACTTTCATTATAATTATATGTAGTGTAAGTATCTAAAGTAACTTTTCCTGTAGGCGATAAATAAAAAAACATTAAAGCTAATAATAAAAACAAAAAAATTAAAATTATACCTATAAAAAATTTTAAATTGTTATTTTTCTTACTCTTACCCAAATATATAGATTTAACTTTACCGTTTATCCTTTTACTGGTATAGAGATAAGGCCCGTGAATCTTGCCATTTTCTTTTAAATACTTCTTATAAACCATATTGTGCATTTCTGATAACCTCTTTTATCCAACTTACCATACACATATTATTAAAAAAGACTATTTAAGTTTTTGCAAAAATATAAACTTCCACCATATATTTAAATGATTAAAAAAACACCCATAATAGAAAAAAACAATGTTTATGACTAAAAAATAAAGGTATATAGGTTTATTTTTCTTCATCAACTATATATCCGAGACCAATTAATCTCCAATGACTATCTATATTCCTAGCTATACCTATAGAATGGTCTTCAAAAGGAACTATTGGTATTCTCAAATTAATCTCTGCTTTATTATCTTTAACCCTGGTTACCGTCCCTACGGTGGTTGCCGTTCCAACACTCAAAAGCAAATTCTCAGCAGTTTTAATACCATTTATCTCCTGATGCTTTTCTGTCCCTGAAATCTTTTCAAATAAATCAAATTCTATCCAAATCCGATGTTTAATTTCAGGCAATTCTTCTTTTAAGCCTGCTACACATCCTGAAAGTTTATCGGCCTTAGTAGTTATGGGATCTAAATCTGTTTCTATGGCCACACTACCTCCGGGCCTTGCCTCACTAATTTTATTATATCCTTTATACAAAGACAAAACTTTTGTTTTCAAAGTTTTATAATTTATCTTATTTTCTTCCTCAATAGTTAAGCCAGGTTTAATCTCAATTTCATCCCCTTCCTTTAACCTTCCCTGTTTCAAAGCCCCACCTAATACTCCACCATTTAAGTCAGAAATTTTAGAGCTGGGCTTATTTATATCAAAACTACGAGCAATATCAAAAACAGGAGACTTGTCTTCATCAAAATCTCTGGATTCCACATTGGCTAGAGCTTCCAAAACCTTGTCTGTATTAACTCCCTGCAATACAGAACAGGGAATTATAGGAGATTTTTCAGCTATTGTTCCCTTAAGAAAATCTTTAATTTTACCATAATTCTCTTTTGCCTCTTCTTTACTAACTAAATCTATCTTATTCTGTACCACTACTATATTTTTCACACCTTTAACCTGTAAAGACATTAAATGTTCTATAGTTTGGGGTCTAACTCCTTCATTTGCAGCCACAACCAATATTGCGGCATCAATCATTGCCGCTCCAGAAAGCATTGTAGCCATAAGCATTTCATGTCCCGGCGCATCAACAAAAGAAACATATTTTATAGGTTTTCCTTTTTCTAAATTATATTTACCATTATCTTCTTTTATTATACAATCCGCATAACCTAACTTAATTGTAATACCTCTCTTTAATTCCTCAGAATGTCTATCCGCCCACTTACCAGTTAGTTGTTTGAGTAAGGTGGTCTTACCATGATCAATATGCCCTACAATACCTACATTTATACTTTCTAAATTCTCAATATCAGAATTTTCCACATTTGACTTATTCTTTCCATTGATTTCTTTATCTTTTTTTTCTGTTGACATAATTTTCTAAAATCAGAAGTATTTTTAAAACTTATCAATTATAATAAGTTAAGAATATACCTAATTATTGATAATTCTCCCCCTTTTATTCCCTTTTCTCTCCCTCTTTATTTTCATCCTCTTTAGCATCTTTCTCCTTTTCTTTTCCCTTTTCATCATCAGCTTTACTTTCATCAGCTTTACTTTCCTCTTTCTCACCGGCATCAGGCTTACCCTCTGACTCTTTAGCCTCACCTTTTCCCTCTTCTGCATTATCACCCTCGCTATTTCCCTTTGACTTAGGTTCGAAATACTCTTTATCTTCCTTGCTCTTGTAAATAAAAGCGGAAATCAAAAAAGTGTCCCTACCAAATTTACCCTTAATTTTCTTAACAACAACATTTTCTTTATCTGCATTAAACTCATTTATGACAATATCTTTAGCTTCATCATAAGTAGGGTTTTTCTCACTATCTACAACTACTTTAATCTCCTTTCTATTCGTTAAAAAATTATCCTTATCTTGTAAAACTTCCATCTTAATTTTTAATAGAATACACTCCTCTACTTTTCTTCGCCATATTTTTAGCTATTTTTGAATTTTCAGGATTTAATATTGCTACCTTGCCCTTAACTTCATCGCCATATTCCTGACTGCCACAATTAGGACATTTATCTCCTTCATAAATCAAATTGCAATCTTTACAAACTTTTCTTGCCATTTTTATTTAGACTCCTCACTTTCTTTTTTATTTTTTTCTTTTTTCTTCCTCTTATCCTGCTCTACCCATTTAAGTTTTCCAAGACCTGGCTGTCTCATAGTCAAACCTATCTTAGGATCTTGCTCTTTATAACTAATAGCTATAATCCTAGCCAAACACTCATCACCTTTCTTAAGAGTTCTCTTACTCTTTTTTCCCGTCAACGTATTAGACTTAGAAAAAGATACATAATCTTCCATTGTCTGACTAATATGAATCATTCCTTGCATAATGCCTCCTAAGCTCATAAAAGAACCAAAATCTGTTATTTCTTTAACTATACCAAAAACAACTTCCTGCATATCCGGCTTCCAAACAAGTAACTTAAATCTACTTTTATAATATGCTGCCCCGTCACCAGGAATTATGACCCCTTCATTGACTTCTGAAACATCGATAACTGCAACTGCCTTACCAATTTCTCTACTAAAATATCCTGAATATGTCTCTCTTAACTGTTTTTCCACAGCTTCATCAGTAGCCATCCCAAAAAGCTTTGGGGCTACTCTTACATGGTCTTCAATTTCGGTTATATAGAACATTCTAATCATTCAAGAAAAAAAGCATTTTTAAAGCTTATGTTTTTGCTATTCCCACATAATTTTCTTTCCACCCCTTACAGTTAGTAATTTTACCCTTTTTCTTAGCTTTTTCTTTAACTCTTTATCTAATGTAGCTACAGCTATATTTTCCTTATCTTTAATATAATCTAGAATACCCTTATCTACATAACTTTCATTTAATTTAACAATTTTAAATTTGTCCATGTTTTCCCTAATAATCTGTAAGGCAATTCCTGCCCTAGATTTTTCTACAGGTTTACCCTCTTTTTTTAACTTTCTCAACTCTCCTAAAACCTCCTTAGGTAACAACAAAAAACCGTATTTCTCACTATCAAAGATATCTATTCCTTCCTTAACACATGTGACTAAAAAGCTTGTATCCAATAAAATCTCCATAATATTAAACAGAAAGGGAACTTTTAAATATTACCTATTCTATTTACATTTGAAAAATGGAAGAAAAGAGGCATGTGCTGGAAATACTTCAGGAAACTAAAAAAGCCATAGAAGAAAGAGAAGTAAGCAAGATAAAAGATTTAAGTGATAAAACCATCCACTCTTCAGCTATCTACCAACAACCAGAATATGTTTCTATAGCGGTATTAATATATTCTATTAACAAAGTTTTAGAAAGAAAAAATTATAAGGAGTACAGTGGTTATGATGGTTTCTTAGAAAATGCAATCAATAGATTATATAGGGCAATTGATAAATTAGAGAAAGACAAAGAGGAAGAGTTTAGAGAAGAAATTAAAAAATTGAGGAGAGATACAGAAAAAACAGCCGGAGATTTCAAAAAACATATTAAAAGAGTTTTTGAAAAAGCTAGTATCAATAAAGCTAGTAGGGTTTATGAGCACGGAATTAGCATGGAAAGAACTGCTAACTTATTAGGGATTTCTTCATGGGATTTAGCAAATTATGTAGGAAAAACAGGTATTCCTGAAGTTAATCTAAATAAAACCATGACTGCTAAAAAAAGAGCTAAAACAGCATTAAAATTATTTAATTGAGATGGAAAAGAAAAAACCTAAAAAAATACTTATATTTGACGCAAGCAGCATTATTAGCTTAGCAATGAATGGACTAGACTATTTACTTCCCAAACTAAAAGAAGATTTTGAAGGAGAATTTATTATTCCCCAGGCCGTAAAAAAAGAAATTATAGATAAGCCCTCAAAGATAAAAAAATTTAAATTGGAATCTTTAAAAATGCAGGAGTTACTAGGAGATACTTTAGAACTACCTTCCTCAATAGGCATTAGCCAAAAAGAAATAGAGAAATTTAAAAATAAAGTTTTTAATGAGGCTAACCACCTTTATAATGCAAAAGGTAAGGACATTGAGGCTGTGCATCAGGGAGAGGCAGAATGTTTAGCACTATCTTTAATTGCTAAAGGGAAAAATATTATGGCAGTTATGGTAGTTGATGAGAGAACAACCCGAATGATTGTGGAAAAACCTGAAAATATGAAAAAACTTTACCAGAAAAAATTGCACACAAAAGTTAAAATGAAAAAGCCAAAACTTTTGAAAAATCTCCTGTTTATTAGAAGTAGTGAGCTGGCTTATGTAGCTTACAAAAAAGGGCACATTAACTTAAAAAATAACGTTTTAGATGCCTTACTTTATGCAGTTAAAAACAAAGGTTGTGCTATATCAACAGATGAAATTAAAGAAATTGAAAAACTAGAAAATTAGTTTGAAATTCTAACCCTTTCTTCAAGATTTTTTACCCATTCCCCAAGTAGTTCTACACCCTTATTTAATCCAGGATTACAATCTTCCTCTTTTAACCTATCACTTATCTCTTGTAATTTTGAATATCTATCATTTATCTTACCCATCTCCCCATTTAAAACCACACCCTTATTTAGTAAGTCGTTAACTCTTAAAATATCCCAAAATAAAAACTCCTCAATCTCTTGATATACCCAACCATAAAGTTTAGGTTTTTCAAAAGGGTAATTTAACTCCCTCTTCTCCCTATACAAATATCTTCCCTCATTTACCTTTCTCTCATAATCAAAATCCATATTATCTTAAATATTGTTAAACCTTTTTTATATTTTAAGGTATAAATCAAATTTTATAAAGTTAACTTTATAAAACAAACTAATTTTACCTCATTAGTAGGGTGCATAGTTCAATGTCATTTTTTAAATAAAGGGGTTTCTTTAATATTTAATGCATAAAGATTATGGAGAAAAAGATATTTCAAAATAAGAAATAAAACAATTGAAAAAATATGTGGAAGATTTGAATTTTAATCCTGGATTTTTAATATGTCATAACAGGCCAAAAAAGGATAGTTTTTTAACTGGAAAAAACAAAATATTTATAATAAACAAAAACGAGTTAAGTAAAATGTGACGTCCTCCGCACCCTAAAGGTTTGATGCTTCGCATCAAATCCGCCTTCGGCGGAGTGCGGCTTCCTCACTTATTATTTTATCCAAACTGTCTCATGATGTTCATCTTGGTTTCT
>PWGL01000129.1 GCA_003554465.1 Candidatus Pacearchaeota archaeon | reverse complement strand
GGAAATCCACAATTAATAGCAAAGTTAACTGTAGTTTTTGTCATAATAAATGTTATTTTGAACTATGTTTTGATAACCACCTTGTTACCTTATGGACATTTAGCAGCAGTTTATGGTGCATCTATTGCTACAATAATTGCTGGATATATTAAACTAGGAATTTTAGGGTTTTTTGTAAGGTATAAGAAAGAGTGATGGTTTTATTTCCAATGAGACAAATCTTTGTTTATAGTCTTTTCTAACTCAATTATATCTTCTTCAAATTCTTTTTTAAGTTTTTTAGCTAGATCTTGAGAAATTTGCCTTTTTCCATTTCTTACAATAACTAAACTTTTAATCCTCTTTCTCATTCTTTCAGGAATCAAACTTTTCAAAAAATAATAAATAGAAGGAAAACAATCTCTTACTTTAACCCTTATTTCTTCCAATTTAGTATTGGTGATACCTTTATTATGCACTTTAAAATCTGGCTTAAATTTTTCATTTATATTTAAAAAATTACAAGTTTCCCTATAAACTTTATCAGGATTATCTTTTAAATTTTCAAATAAAATTATTTTAACATTATCTCTCCCAAACTCTTTTATTATCTCTCCAATATTTTTATACATTCTCCTTAATGCTTTTCTGTAACAAATAAGTTCTTCTAATTTGTCGATAGATGACTTTTTATTCATCCTATTCAATCTTTTCTTTTCTTTTTTTAAGGCGACACTTAATTTTTTATTTTCATAGCGACTTGTATGATACATATGGTTATGAAGTGAAGAAATAAACTCTACAGGGTTTCTTAACATTATAATTATTTTAGAATTAGGATTAAATTTTTTAATTTCTTTTATTGCTCTTTCTGAAGAAATGTAATCTGTAGAAGCTTCACCGACAACTTTTTCATTTGAAGCATTCTCAAACAATTCTAAATATCGGGATAAATTTTTGTATTTTATTTCCCCCCTGTGAGTGCTATCTTTACTAAAATAACATGGTTCTTTGTGCTCGGAAAGAAATACATTGGGATGTTGTTTCAAATAATTGTATAATGAAGTAGTCCCTGCCTTTGGCTGCCCAACAATAAAAAAATTTGGTTTTTTCATTTTTTCAATAAATTTCTTTAATAATATTTTTCAAGTCTTCTTCATTTAAAATTCTTGGGTTATTTTTCAATCTTTTAAGGTTTATATTATTGATAATAGTATCAAAATCACTTTTTGATATCCCAAGATTTCTCAATTTTATTTCTAAATTCACTTCTAGCATCAATTTTTCAATTTTATCTTTTCCTTCAACAATATTTGAAGTCCTAATAATGGCTAAAATTTCTTTTATAGTTTTTTTAACATAATTACTTCCTCTTTTATCTTTACAATTTTTCTCATTTATTTCAGAGTTATATTCTAACATTTTTGGAATTGTAAGCATAACTGCATGTCCATGAGGAATGCCAAAATAAGAGGTTAAAGGATAAGAGACAGCATGACAAGCAGTAGTCTTAGTTATATTTATGGCTTTTCCAGAAAGGTTCGAAGCCAACATCAATTTTTTATTTGCTTTTTTATCATTATCATTAACTGAATTATGAATGTTTTTCATTAACAGTTTTATCGCTTTTCTAGAAAATTTCTTTGATTCATTTGTAGAGTTTATGCTCCAGTAAGACTCTATTGCCTGCCCAAAAGCATCCATAGCAGTAGAGGCTTTTATTTTCTTTGGCAAGCTAGAAATTAGGGAAGGATCCAAAATTGAGATTTCTGGCAAGGTTAGATCTCTTTTTCCATCAGAAATTTTCTTTTTCTTATCATAATAAACAATAAAATATGTTGCTTCACTACCGCTTCCAGAAGTAGTAGGAATGGCAACTAAAGGGATATTTTCTTTATATTTTTCAAAATAGAATAGTTTAATTGCCTTAGCAGTATCAATAGAACTTCCACCACCCACACCCAATATTATATCAAAATTATCTTTTTCAAATTTTTTGAAGCCTTTTTTTATATCCTCGATTGTAGGATTTGGTGAAAAGTCATCAAAAATTTTAACATTGTATTTTTTAAAAATAAGTTTTAATTTTCTTTTTGCCCCGCTCAATTCGAATGATTTTTTACCTGCAACAATGAAAATATTTTTTATCTTTTCCTTCTGCATTATTTTTTTTATATACTTAATAGAACCATGCCCAAAATATTCTTTTTGTTTCATTTGTTTAAAAAATTCATAAAATCTTTTTTATTTTCTATAGGGCTTTTTGTTGGCCTTCCTAAATCTTTTCTTGAATCTAAGTTAGTTTTTATTTCTAGTAAAGCCGGCCCATCTATATTTTTGAATAATGAGAGTTTATCCTTTAATTCATCAATATTTTCAACACACCACGCTTTTTTATATCCACTTGCTTCTGCTATTTTTGGGATATTAATATTAAATCCTGCAGTTGGCTGCTTTCCTACAGATTGATGAGACCCATTATTAAAAACAATATGTTTGAAATTTTTAGGTTTTGTTTTTCCAATAGCAGTGATAGAACCCATATGCATTATAAAAGCACCATCCCCATCAAAACAATAAACCTCTTTGTTTTTCTTAGTTAAAGCAACCCCTAGTGCAATTTGTGAACAATGGCCCATAGAACCAATAGTCAGGAAATCTTGTTTGTGATTCTGGTTTAAGTATTCACGGCATTCAAATAATTCTCTAGAAATTTTACCGGTAGTAGATACAATAACTTCTTCGTTACTTAAATTTTTTACAATATTCTTAATTGCCTCTTCTCTTGTTATAGGATAGTTGTTAGTTTTTTCTTTTTTACTATATTTTTCAAATGTGTCTTTTCTTATTATTAATGCGCAAGGAGAACTTTTTTCTTTTGTTTTTGTTATAATTTTATCTAAAACATTATTGGCTCTTTTCTTATCTTTTGGAAGTATTTCGTAATCTATATTTAATGTTTCCAATAAATTAAGAGTAATTTCTCCTTGCTTAAGATGCTGAGGTTGGTCTTTCTTCCCAGGCTCTCCTCTCCATCCAATAACTAAAATCATAGGTATAGAATAAACTTTTTTATCGGCCAATGAGACTAAAGGATTAATAGCATTGCCTTGACCAGAATTTTGCATATAGACTAAAGGAATTTTATTAGTGGCTAGATTGTAACCTGTCGCAAGACCTATAGCAGCACCCTCATTAGGAGCAATGACATGGTTCTTTTCATCCACATTTTCTTCAATGCAAGAATTGAATTCTTTTAATAAGGAATCTGGAACTCCACAAAAGAAATTTATTCCTTTTCCTGAAATCTCCTTATAGAATTCTAAAGGATTCAACATTTTCTACAAGAGGGGATCAAGTTTAAAATATCTTTTATCGAAGCACAAATATTATCAATTTCATAAGCTCTCTCATTTTTTAGTATTTCTTTAGCTGTTTTTTGCATTGCTAAATAACTACTTCTTAATAGCTGGTTGGCATAAATAACTATATTTACTCCCAAATTTTTTAATTCTTCTTCTTTTATAGAAGAGTAGGTTGAAGGAACAACCACTAATGGAACTTTTTTGTCAAATTTTTTATATTCCTTACAAAAAGAGATTATTTCATCAGGGGTTTCATCCTTACTATGTATCATTATACCATCAGCTCCAGCTTTAATATATGCCTTCGCTCTTTTCAAAGCATCATCTAAACCTTTTTTCATAATAAGGCTTTCTATCCTAGCTATTATCATAAAATCTTTTGTCAACTGGGCCTTTTTTCCCTCCGAAATTTTCAAAGAAAAATTTTCAATATTTTCTTGTTTCTGCTCATTTCCATTTTCGGCTAAAGAGTTGATTTTTAACCCTTTTTTATCTTCAATTATTATTGCTGAAATACCCAATCTTTCAAGCCTTTTAATGGTAAGGATAAAATGATCAATATGTCCTCCGTCATCTCCATCAACAATAATAGGTTTAGTAGTTGACTCTAAAACCTGAGTTATAGTATTTATTCTGGATGTAAGGTCTATAAATCCTGTATCTGGCTTTCCTTTTGCTGTAGAATCAGTGAGGCTACTTATCCAAACCCCATCAAATTCTTTTTTTACACCTTTTTCTTTTATTTTTGTATTTTCGATTATTAAAGAAGTTAACCCATTATGAGCCTCAAGAATTCTTACAATAGGTTTTGAGTTAATTAATCTTCTCAGCCTCTTCTTTCTAATTTCTGGAGAAAAGCCAACTTCCTTCAACATTTCATTATATTTAGTTGATGAAACTCCTGGCGTATAAGGTATTTCAATAAGTTTACCGTCCCATTTTTTTAAAGTTTTTATAACTCTTTCCCTAGTCTTTTTTTGAATTCCTTCTTTCCAGTCATCTCCATGAACAACATAATCTGGTTTAATTTTTAGTAAATTAGGAACATAATCTAAAGTTTCCTGAGGGATAACTTCATCAACACCTTTTATATTTTCAACGACAATTTTTCTTTGCTCAAAAGGCATATAAGGAAGTCTTTTATAGCTAGCAATAGCTTTATCTGTTAGTAATCCTAGAATCACTTTTCCAAATTTTCTTGCTTCATTAATAACGTTTAGATGTCCAGGATGGACTAGATCGGCACTCATTGCAACATAAACTAAAGGTTCCTCGTTATTTTCTCCAGGGTTTTCTTCTTCCTTGCTATTTTTTTCCATATAAAAACAATATATTAGTTATTTATAAGTGTTTTTAAAGAAAAAATTGTCATAATCTTTACTTACTTCATCTCAAAGGAAATCCACAATTAATAGCAAAACTAACCGCAGTTTTTATCATAATAAATGTTATTTTGAACTATGTTTTGATAACCACTTTGTTACCTTATGGACATTTAGCAGCAGTTTATGGTGCATCTATTGCTACAATAATTGCTGGATATATTAAGTTAGGAATTTTGGGGTTTTTTGTAAGTTATAAGGAAGAAGATTAGAGGAAAATTTAGTTAAAACTCATAACCAAACAACTCTAAATCTTTTTTATATCTCTCTTGAACTAGTTTTTTAGTTTCTTCATCATAATATTCTGAATAGTGTTTTCTTTTACTCTTTTTTCTATGAGGAAGTTTTGGAGGATTTTCAACACCTATTTTTTCACAGATTTTTTCTTTTCTAGTATAAAAAAATGATGATAAGGATTATTTTTCTCTCTAAAATCTTTTATTATATTAAAATTTTTTAAAAGAATATTTTTTATTTTTTTACAGGGATATCCTTTTTTCCCAATTTCCCAATAATGTTCTCCATTAAACTTATGTTTTTTAGGATGAGGAATATAAATTGAAATATTTATTTGTTTTAATCCAGGGAGTTTAAAACTCAACGAAATGGGGTGAGAAAAATGGGGAAGAGACAAAACAATATACTTTTTTGAAACTCTTGCTAGTTCTTTTTGTGCTTTTTGAAATTGCTCAAATGGGATATGTTCTAAAACTTCGCAACAAAGAACCACATCAAAAGAATTGTCTTTTAGAGGAATATTTGTAACATCTGCGACAATATCAGGGTTCAACTCTTTATCAAAATCAAGTGTTTTTACATTCTCTATCCTTCTCGAGAGATAGTCTGCCACTGTTTTATTCCCAATGCCTACTTCTAAAACACTTTTTGGTTTAAGCTTTAGAACTTCATTAATTTGAACAAAATATGATTGAAATCTTTGAGAAGTGTCATATCCCTTTTCATAATGGTCCTTGTTTACTTGTATTTTATTTTTCATTTTTCAATCAATTCACTCCACTTTTTAATGTTTTTGTGAAACGT
>PWGL01000133.1 GCA_003554465.1 Candidatus Pacearchaeota archaeon | reverse complement strand
GTGAGAAACCAAGATGAACATCATGAGACAGTTTGGATAAAATAATAAGTGAGGAAGCCGCACTCCGCCGAAGGCGGATTTGATGCGAAGCATCAAACCTTTAGGGTGCGGAGGACGTCACCTTTAACTAATTATTTTATTTTTATTTACTAGTAACATTTTTAAACTAGCTTTTTTTATAATGACTATGAGCAAGTCAAAAAAAGGTCGTAAAAAGTCTAGCAAAAAGAGATCAAAAAAGAAGACAAAGAAGAAAGATATAAAATTCTATAGGTTGATGTCTAGATATATCATTCTATTGGCCTTTGGTATAGGAATATCTTTATTCTATGAAGTCTTTACACCCTTAACCATATATCCTGTATATGCAATACTAAGTATTTTTTATGACGCTTTTCTTTATGAAACTTTAATCATCATAAATGGCTACGGAATAGAAATAGTTGGAGCATGTATTGCCGGCTCGGCATATTTCTTACTACTTGCCTTAAATTTAGCAATACCTATGAAACCTAAAACTCGTGCCAACTCAATATTATTCTTGTTTGGCTCATTACTAATAATAAATATATTGAGGATTGTTATCTTTGGCACACTTTTTGTGGGAGAATTCACATTATATGACGAATTACATCTATTAGTTTGGTACTTTATGTCTGGAATAATAATTTTCATATTATGGGTTGCCAATATAAAGATTTTCAATATTAAGGAAATACCAGGATATACAGATATGAAGTTATTATGGAAACAGGTTAAGAAATAATATTAACTAATTGATATTACCTTCTAGTTATTCGGTGAGGCGCTAAAAACTCTTTACATCTTTTTTCATAACTATATCTATTGCCAAGATTACTAGGCAGCCAATAATTCCAAATAAGATAGAGAAGTCATCTCCTAATTGTGATATTGGGCCTCTCATACCACCTATCATTAGACCTATAAGTAATATTATTGTCTTATCATGATACTTTTTCAAAAACTTACTTATTATTTTTGACATGATAAATAATCCTATAAACATACCTATTCCCAGTACTAATATAACTAAGAAATCTAAACTGGTTACCCTATCAACTATAAATTCATACTGATTCATCATCAGCAAAACGTAAGAGCCAGATATTCCAGGCAAGATCATTGCAGATATTGCCAAAAATCCTGATATGAATATTATCAAATAACTATGACTTAAAACTATCTCTAAAGACATTATTAAAAACCCTATAACTATCCCAATTATCCCGAAAATAGCACTCTTGCTAATATTATTAGATATATAATTTTTATTTCTATTTATCAGTACAAAAATACTGGCAATTATAAGACCTATAAAAAAAGAGAATAAAAACTCTTTATAGTTGCTAATAAAATAATTAATAATCATCAAGATTATAAATAAAGCTATTAAAACTCCCGAATAAATATTTAGTAAGAATTTAAGTTCCTTACTCTTAATTAACTCTAAAGGCTTTTTAAGATTTGAAAATATAAATGAGATACTACTTATCAACTCTTCATATATTCCTAAAATAATTGCTATGGTGGCCCCTGAAACACCTGGTATGGCATCTGAAATACCCATAAGGCATCCAGAAAGAAATAATTTAACATTACCTAATATGCCTTTATTTTTCATATTTTCCCCTCTTTTCAATTTTCAAGATACTCTTCTCTATATTCATAATACCATCCAAGCATGAATCTCTCGCTAACCTCTAAAATCTCACAGTCACTGACATGTAAATGGTAACAATTGTCCTCTCTAACTATCTTGGTTTCGTCACCCTCTCTAAAATTCAAAACAGAATATTTATCGTTGTCACAAACAAGATGTGTCTCATTTTCCTCCTCTGCCAAATCTTTATCTATATTTCCTTTAAAAATATCCATCCTCAACCTGTCAAAAAAATTCATTGTCAGACCTAATAGTGCCACACTATTATACTCACAAACAACCTTATCCTCTATAGATATACCTACATTTTCCTCCAAAACTTCCAAATCTAGATCCCCTTCTATAGGTATTTTATCTAATTCCTTTGGGTGATTTCTAAAACTAAAATCTAAATTCCTTATTTCTCCATCTCTAGAGAGAATTTGGAATTGGGTGTCATAATAGGTTATATCTCCAACATCTCTCTTTTCAAAGTCCATGCCCCTATATGTTATATCGCTTCCTGCCTGCATTATAAAGAAAATTAGCAAGAAACCCAAAATGGCTGCCAACATAACCCCTAAAATAACTTTAAATTGTTTTTCCATTCTCTCCTCTTTCTTTTTCTCATCCTCACTTTTACCAACTTTATCTAGATTCCCCTTATACTCTTTCTCATCCTCTTTTTTCTCCTCATCCTCAATCCTCTTTTCCACACTTTTATGCTTTCTAGACTTGTGAATTTTAATGCCCTTGCTTGAGCTAAACTTCTTCCCACATATATCACACTTTTTCTCTACCATTTTATTTTATAATTATATGTTGATTTAAAAAATCTTCCTCTATATTTATCTCACTCTGTAATGCCAAAAACCCTAAATATGAATGCATTAACAGCTTCCAAATCTCTAGATCTTATATAAACACAATTATCTTCCTGCCACACCTCATTCCCTTCCTTACCTATATACTCTACACTATCCCCCACCTCTTCGCCATCTTCATAATATTCCTCATCATCCATACCTTCATCCTCCCCCCCATCTTCCTCAACATCTTTAATAATTATAATATTTTCATCACAGCCTCTTTCAGGCAACCCTTCCGAACATTCCCCCAAATTTTCTCTATTGTCAAGACAGGCTTCCTGGCTTCTAAGGAAGTACCTGGCCATATTTTGCTGAATTTCCAAAATTCCCAGGCCCGGGCTACTATCCTCAAAATAGACAACCTCGTCAGAATAATCTTCTATACTCTTATCAATATTTACCTCTATATCCTCAACATCCTCAGGGTTATTTGATGTTGCGAACTGCTCCCCATCAATTTCAAAAAACCATTTTCCTTGCTGAAAAACAAATTCCACACCATTATAAACAATTCTATCTCCTGTAGTATTTCTATCATCAAAATCACTTCTCCAGTAAAAAGCAAATCCTAATGTGGCAGTAACCATAAGTAAGGCCAGAACTATACTAACTATTACCTTATTCCTATTCTCTTTCTTTTTTCTCTCCTCTCTCAAACTAATCTTTCTCATATACTCCTAAATATCATTTTCTTTTTATATTTTTCCTTTATCTTACTAACTATACTAAACAATATGGTGCAAGAGCTAGGCAATACTAACTAATAATGGCCAAAAATAGCAAAATAAGTGCAACTAATAGATTAAAGATATGTTAAAAAAGCAATATTATAAAAAAAGAAAAATAAAAAAAAATTGTTAGTTAGATTAGGCTTCTATAGGATAGATTACTTCAGTATCTACTTCAGTTGAGTGATCGTCCATTAGTCTTCCAACAGCATCTTCTGTCTCGTCAGCATTATAACCAGCTACCAAAACAGCGACTTTGTCTTCATTCCATGGAGATTCAATAGTTTTGATGATAGATTCACCATCTTCTACGCCTGTAGCATCAGTGAAAGCTTCACCACATGCAGGGTAGTCGATACCTAAGATAGTAGCAGCAGCTTCGTTTATACAAGAACCACCTATTACTATTAGGTTCTTATCAGAAACTGTGTCAACCTCATCATCAGTAACAATTGTTACCTGAGGTTCTTCAACTACATCGTCATCTTCAGCTTCTTCAGATGATCCAACAAGAACATTATATGTTACTTGTTCTTCAGGAGTGTGGATTTTAGCCCATGAATAATCATCAGCTTCAGTTTCTATGTAACTACCTAACTCTGTTAGGTAATAACCATAGTCACCTTCTTCATCCTCAGATCCCTGAGCATTTTCTTCATCAAAAGTAATGGAATATTCATCATCCTCCCACGTCAGATTAAAAGTTAGGTTGTTATCTTCACTGAGGTCATCGTGACTCTCAGATTCCTTAACTGTAATATTACTACTAGTAACTCCTTCCTCAACATCAGTAAGGTTAATGATTACGTCGTTTTCTGCATGAATAATCATGCTTCCGTCATAAACTTCATAATCTTGTCCGTTAGTTTCATCATAATCACATCCTCCTTTTTGTATAGAGAAAGATGTATTAACTGCGACATCAGTACCGTTAAGGCCGTAACATAGGTATAAATCGTCTTCGCTTCTTACTAATTCAACACCTTCTTCATCATCTATACCATATTCTCTTTCATAACCTTCATAAGAGATTCCTACACCTTCAATAACATCTCCGGAACCTCTATCAACAGAAGAAATTTCTGCGATATGAGTTGTAGTTTCCCTACTATCTTCCTGGAAAATGAAGTTATCTCTTGTGTTATCTCTATCTAAAGATGTGAAGTTTGTAAGAATATCGAATTCATTCTCATCTAAGATAGTTTGACTATATTCATCACCAGCTTCGTTTGTGAAACTGACATCTAAACTATCGCTTCCTACAACTTCAAGATCAACAAGTGACTTATCTTCTGTAAATCCTTGGCTTGCAGAATCGAAGTTCATAGCTATAGTTCCTATAACAGGATCAACAACTGAATAACCCATTTCTAATGAGTTATATCTGTCATCATCTAACTCTTCATCATAGTTCAAACCTCCAGGATGGAATTCGAAATCAATTTTATCAATTTTATCAATACCATCACCTGCGAAATTAGCTTTTACACTTTCATACTCTTCATCACTAACACTTACATAATCAAGACTTTCTCCAATCTCGATTTTTTCAGCGCCAACGAATAATTCAACAGACATAGTTGACTGTTCTCCAAGTGTATCTACAAAGATATCATTAACATAAAATTCGTCATCTCCTATTGAGATTTCTTCACCAGCTTCTTTTCTGTATGAGTCTCCATCAATTGTTATAGTGGCTTCAGGCTCATCTTCATCTAACCTTCTTCCACCAGTAACTTCGATTTCATATTCATTATCTCCTAAATCAACTGTTTGAGATTCTTGATAATCAAGAGTTACTGTTTCTGTGGAGGCATATAAAACTAAATCCTCACCTGTTCCCAAATTAGCATCAATGGTAAATGTTTTACCAGCAATAACTATTTCTTCACCAGCTTCATCAGTGGCATTGAAATCATCTTCAAAATCAACAGTTAATCCCCATGCCATTCCATCTTCTTGATCAATGTATAAAACAGGATTCAAGTCTTCATCATCAACAACATAATCTTCTTCGTTATCTAATGCATCGAATTCGATAGTATTATCACCTAATGTTAGTTCCTGATCATAATCTTCACCGTTTACATCTTGACTAGCAAGCAAGGTTGGAAGTTCATCATCTCTATCATAAAGAGTTGAAATTGCCTCACTAATATTGCTTTTCAAATAAAGGTCGCTTCCTATTTCACCTAGATTTACAGATTCTTCACCAACACCGATACCTATAACTGGTTCATCCCAGTCGATATCAATATCGTTAAGAGCCTCTTTTAGATCATCTGCTGCGTTTATATCAACGGCAGCTGTTGGATGATTACCAGAAGTTGTTACTATAGCTGTATCTCTAGCATTATCCGTCACGAAAGGTTCAGGATATTCAGATGCTAAAGCAACAGGAGCGGCTAAAGTCAGTCCAGTTAACATTACTGCACTAGCTAATACTGTCGTAATCTTTTTGAAATTAAATTTCATTTATTTTTTAACCTCCTTTCAGTTTTTCAATCATAATTGTGACCTAATAAGCCACAATATTACGATACTGTCT
>PWGL01000047.1 GCA_003554465.1 Candidatus Pacearchaeota archaeon | reverse complement strand
ATAGCTGCTTTATTTAAAGGTGAAATACCTCAGTTAAGGATTTCCAACAGGAAAATAGCAGGTTTGGTAGTTGTAGCGGGTCTGGTAGTTTTTTTTGTGGCTGTGGCTGCTACAGATACAGAGGAAACTCCGGTAGCGGAAAACGAAATAGAGGAAACTGTGGTGCCGGATGAGGAAGATAAGGAAAAAGATCCCGAAAAAGAAGATGAGCCCCTTGAAGAAAACGGTGAGCCCGCGGAGGATGAAAAAGATGAAGATACCGAGGAAAAACCTGAGCTGAAAGCATACTGTTTCGACGTGGGGCAGGCGGATGCTACATTGTTAAAGGGTCAGGAGGCCAAAATTTTAATTGATGCTGGCCACTGGCAGAGAAGCGAAGTGGTAAGCCACCTGAATTCGGCAAATGTTGAAAGAATAGATAAGTTTATAGCCACCCATCCTCACGCCGATCATATAGGGCAGGCTGACGAGGTTCTTAACAGTTTCGAAATAGGTAAAGTGTGGATATGCGGCAACGAACATGATACCCAGACTTATGAGGATTTTGTTGAAGCCAAAGAGGGTGAAAATGTTCGTAAGCCCAGGAAAGGTGAAGAATATGAAGTGGGTAACATGGAAATAGAGATCTTAAACCCCGCTTCCTTGACGGGCGATCTCCACCGGGACTGCTTGAGCTTACGGATAGAATACGGCGAAGTTAGCTTTTTATTTACCGGAGATGCCGAGGAGGATGCAGAGATGGCCATGTTGAACAGCGAACAAAGCCTGGATGCTGATATCTACCAACTGGGTCACCACGGCTCCCGGACTTCGAGTAATCGTCCCTTTTTGAGAGAGGTAGATCCTGAGGTAGGAATATATTCTGCTGGAGAAGACAATGAATACGGTCACCCGCATGACCGGATTACGGACAAGTTCGATGATAAGAGCATAGACATGCATGGCACCAAGGAATACGGCACTATTAAAGTAATCACCGATGGGGTGGATTTTGAGGTCGTTAAATAGAGAGATTTGGCGTGTAATCCATAGGGAATTTAACGCTAAATCCGGAAACTGCCGGACAGTGAGCTTGCTGTGGGTCGAACGGCAAATCCGCTACGAAGCGGAGGTATTCTACCGGTGTTACGGAAAGGATGCTGGGATGCTTGCTATGGGAAGTGTCAATGCAGGTTACAAGTTCTTAAAAGTGTTGGTTGAGCAATCCTCATTTATCACAATTCTGACATAATGGATAGTTTATACAATATATTCAATATTTGCGTAACCTCTTGAACCCCTAAAAATGGGGGGAGGTTACGGAGATGGAGATAGAAAGAGAAAAATGGAGTATGTGGAAGATAATTAGCTCTCATCACAATTTGCATTTTATGGTAAAATGGTGTAAACTAGTTTCAAAATTGAAAGTTAGGCGAGGTTAATAAATTTGGCCTCTACAGACCCTGAGCGCCAGTGCTCTCAGAAAGGCACTGTGGAAATGACTGCCCCGATTAGTAGGGGATTGAAACAACACAAACCCCGCCGGGAGAAAAATCTCCCCCCAAGGGGTGGAAATGACTGCCCCGATTAGTAGGGGATTGAAACATTCCTCTCACCCCCTTCCTTTTAATTTTAAAGAACTGTGGAAATGACTGCCCCGATTAGTAGGGGATTGAAACAAGCCAGATTAGATGTGGTGAATCTAGGGTGTAAGAAGTGGAAATGACTGCCCCGATTAGTAGGGGATTGAAACGTAGTAGTCATATTCTAGGTTCGTTTCGTTCCACTTGTGGAAATGACTGCCCCGATTAGTAGGGGATTGAAACAAGACCACTCTCATACTCCTCTCGGCGCTTTTCAGTTGTGGAAATGACTGCCCCGATTAGTAGGGGATTGAAACAACTTACGAAAATAAAAAGAACTTGTTCCCTCTTCATTGTGGAAATGACTGCCCCGATTAGTAGGGGATTGAAACTTGCTGCCCATGCTGCTTCCCTTGCTGCTTCTACCGTGGAAATGACTGCCCCGATTAGTAGGGGATTGAAACCAAGCCCTACAGTAATTATAGGCATCATTGTTATATTGTGGAAATGACTGCCCCGATTAGTAGGGGATTGAAACAAGTTCGTCTGGGGAGAGAGTATATGTTGTTACTGCAGTGGAAATGACTGCCCCGATTAGTAGGGGATTGAAAATTTCACTTACTGGCTATAAAAAGTGGAAATAAGAAATAACACAAGGCCAATACAGACAAAAACATAAGTGCTGTATTGGCTTTAATTTTTTTCTAACCAGGGAAACATAGTTTCATGTGCCCCTATATCTTTATGAGAAGCTCCCACAAAAAAAATTTATTAATTTTAAACAATTAGCAGGAATTATACCGGAATATATAGAAAAAGTCCTGCCAAGCTTTATTTGAAGGCACATTGAATGCTGATCTCTGGAAAGATACGAGAAGGAAAGAAAGTAAAATTGGGGGCTTTAATTTCTCTAATTTTTGGTGTTTTCGTTATAGCTTTATCGTGTATCTTATAGGGTTAATAGGCAGATCCTTTTCCGGTGAGGGTAAATTGGGGTGAACACACATTTTGGAAATCCTAATTTTGATATTAATCATATATGCCGTCATTACTCTTACCGTGGGGCGTGGTGACGAAGATGCCACAGAATCGGTATACGGTTGTGTGATACCACTAATATTAGTCCTGGCCGGCTTCCTGGCTTTTGTAGTGCCGACCTGTGGAGGTATGTAAGGTGATGGTCATAGGGTTACCTAATTAAGTAATGTAAAAAATTATATTGCTATAAAATATTTTCTCTTTAAGTTAAACAAGTACCTGAGTTTTAGAGCAGTATTACTGTGTTGTGAAAAAGGATTTTATCTTGGAAGTCAAGTAGGAGGTTTTTATGTGACTTTCTTAGCTGCTGTAGCTGTTGCTTTTATAGTCCTGTTAGTAATTAGCGATCAGACCAACACTACGATGGGTGAACTTTTGGGAACGGGGCTGCTTTGGATAATTGTACTGGGCGTGGGCTTGTTTTTTTTAGTTGTTGTTGGCTGCTGAGAATAGTATTTTTGTAGTGTTCATATTAGCAACTTTGCGGGAATTGGAAATACTTATGGAAAGTAATAAAATGAAACCTATATCTCGCAAACCTTTTAGCTTTGAAGGAATTGGAACGGTGGCTTTTTAATCACTTAGAGCAGCGTGAGAGTTGATTACAGCCCGCAGGGTTAGAAAATTAGGTGCGAAGTCAAGGAGCCGGCAGTTACGGCGGTCAACATCCTGCTATACTAAGAAAGTAAATAAGGAGGAAATCTTTGGCAAGTATAGAATTTTATAGAAACTGGGGTAGCTAATTTATGCACAAGATATTTACGGATTATGGATAATTATAGCTTAAATTATAAGAAAGTAGGTGTTTTTATGGAACTCCAGTTTGAGCTTATTTTATTTTTTATTGGTATAATTGTAATTGGCATAATTCTTATAATGATTATTAGGAAGACTTTTTTTGAATTACTAAATCATATAAATTTGGTTGAGGAGAAATTACTTCACAAGCAAGAAAATATTTTAACTCAAAGTACCTTCCATGAAGAAAGTAAACTTATCCATATGGAATTGGAGAAATTGAAAAGCCGGGTCAATAACTTATTAAAACTTATCCCAAAGAAGAAGAAGCAAAGGAAGCGAATAAGTGGATTAATAAAGCAAAGGATAAAGCCGGCAGTGATGGAATTGACATGAAAAATTATGTGCTTGAAACAGCTTTAGCTCGCTTTCCTGGAAATAAGGAATTATTTAATGATTATACAAGTAATCTTATGGAGCTAATTGAATATTATTTAAAAGATCAGGAGAATAGAGAATTCTGTAAAAATGCTATTACCAGACTGAATCAAAAGGCGGAATCTTTTCTAGAATTGCGCTATTGAACGGAAATAAAGTTCAAGAATTAGGTGAACATTATCTGGAAAGTTTAAGAGAGGAGAAAGTAAAAACAACAGAATATCATTTGGACCAATTAGACCATATTTTAAGAGATCTAACAAATAATAGTGATCCGGCTTTTATAAATGATTTTATAGAAGCAAACAATGAACATTTAACCCGATTTTTAGAAATAGACAATATAATTGACAAAAATTTCATCAAGCAAAACAATGCCCTGCAGAGTAGATATGAAGATATTCATAAAAAATTAAACAAGTTTGTTCAGGATATTGAAAAGCGCCAAAATGAATCTAATAATATTGAACGTATAGATTACAACCAAAAGGTGATATCAGGTGCCGAAAAGATTTATAATGAGCTAGCGCACTGTAAATTTAAGATAAATGATGAAAACGAGCTCAAAAAGATTGCTGACTATTTAGGTGGCTGGGATCAATCTCAGCTCAATCTATTATTTTTACTGCCCTATGCTCATTAGGTGCTCATGAAAGAAATAAAAGGATTTTATTTTAATTTATAGAATTAACGCTTAAAATAAAATAATCGCGTAATCGGAGAAGCAGAATGAAGAAAAAAATAATCTATCTTGACTATGATCCAAAATATCAGGAAATAGTTAGAACCGCAGCATATTTGTTCTTTGTGTCATTTGCAATTTTCATCGTTCAAGTAGTTCTTTTAATCACTAATATCGAGTTGTTTAGTAACGCCATAACTGGTGACTGGGATAATTTCCTCAAAGGCATTGATGCTTCATCAAATCAATTTATTTTGATTAAAGTCAATTTCATAGCATTAAGGATTTGTTATATTCTCATGTTCCTTGGATACATTATAGCAGTATGGAAACTTAACAGAAGCGCATCTCTTTCATTTCTGGGCTTTGCACTTGTAAGTCTTCCGGTAATTCTGGTGAGCCAGGTGTTTCAAATTTCATTAGTACCTTTAGCACAAGATTATATGAACGCCCTTGCCAGTTCAGGAATTACACAAACTACAGATTCCTCTTACCTTTTAATTGCTAAAATGATTTATACTGCGACAGATTACGGAGATGCTTTCGTTAATTTGGTTCTTTTTAACGGCCTTCTTATATCGTGGGCAATCATTTCCAGAAATAAGCCGCACCCCCGTTATTTTTTCTGGTGGTTAATAACATTAGCCATATTACCGCTTGGCAGAGTTATCGGACTCGAGATTTTAGGGTTGCTTAATGCGGTTCTTACCGCCATATTCCTATTATTAATGGGGTTTTTCATGTTAAGGTTTGAGCCTGTAAACCATAATTAAACGAATGAGCTAAAATATAAAGGACGGGGTAATTTACCATAGGCAGGAGGAATAATTATGTTTGACCTGAGAAACGTGATTTTTGATTTAATGTCGTTTATCCGGTATATGGGCCTGACAACATGGGCTTTGCTTCGCGGGGCCGGTAAAAACAGAGAGGTTCCGCAAAACAGAAAATGGTGGCAGCGACCGGGGCTCAGCATCATGTACCAGATAGAAACACGCCCGGGTTGGAAATGGGACCGTGACTATATAGAATTTAACAAAAGCATGACCGACGAAAACGGAAATTTCATGTTCAACGGCCCATACTGCAAACCCGGTGAATGGGTGCGTCTCAGTTCGGACATCGGGGTTGACTATCACATATTCGAGGTAAAAGCATACACAATATTGAATGTTAGTGTGTAAACCGTAAAAAGGTCCATTGCCCAGGTGCAGGCACGTTGGTTTTTCAGAAAAGTTTTCCAGGATTGCAACTGCTTGTCCGAGGGAGGTTTACGAGTGGAAGGCAAGTGCTTGGCGATGGTATTGGGAGCAGGGGCGTTGGTAACACCCAGCTGAACCAGCTTTTCGTGAATTT
>PWGL01000070.1 GCA_003554465.1 Candidatus Pacearchaeota archaeon | reverse complement strand
AAGTAACTATAGATATGGATAATGATGTAGATGCTGATACCTTTGGTGGTGATTCATTTTCCTTAGTTATCCAAGGTGAAGAAATAACAATTAATTTTATTGAAGATGGTGATATAGCTAGCGATAATGAAGCTGAATTTGTAGAAGCCGATTCTCATGAAGCGACTATAGCTGCCGATGGTACTGATGTTGATGATGATGAGTTATCTGGTGCTCTTGAAGAAGCTTTAAATGCAATTATTGAAAATAATGAAGTTTTAGATGGTAATTTTGAAGCTGATGATGATGGAGAAGGTACAGTGACTTTAAGTGCAACAGAAGAAGGAGAGTATCCAGGTCAGACAGGATTTATAGGTGGTTTTGATGATTCAGAAAGTGTTGATGCTTTAGAAGCTGACATTGAAGAATCAGTTGGTACTACCGATTACACTCAGGCTTCAGCTGATATTGACTTTGGTAGTATTGAAGATGCAGATGATTTTAACGACCTATTAGGTACAGGTTTCACAGTTGATGGTCAGGCCTTTGAACTATACGATTCCACAGAAGGAGCCTATGAAGGCGATGCTACTGGTATCAGTTTGAGTAATGTAGATTTGGATAATGGAGATTTATCTGATAATGTTGCTGAAGAGGTAGCCAACCAACTGGAGGCTCACCTTGCAGATAATGAACTGATTCAGGGTGTAGAAGTAGGTTATGAAGATGAAAATACTGACCATGGTGATGATGTAGTAAGTATTATTTCAGCAGCTCCTGGAGAAGATGGAGAAAGTAACTTCCAGGTAGAAGATGGTTCCCAGGTAGAGATTGACGGTTTTGCCGCTCAGTTCCAGATCGGAGCCAACACCGGTCAGAGCTTGTCAGTAAACATTGAAGATATGAGAGCAGAAGCCATCGGTGTCAGCAGCGAAGAAGCCGGTGAACAGGTTGAAGTAGAAGACGGTTTATACGCTCAGTTTACAGAGGTTGAAAATGTAACCGATGGTACTACCGATGAAGCCGTTGAGTTTGCTCTGGATGTAGAGTCCGGCCACGATGAAGCCACCGCAGCTTTAAGCGTAATAGACAATGCTATTGAGGAAGTATCCAGTCAGCGTTCTGAGCTAGGTGCCAAGCAGAACAGATTAGAGCACACAGTAGCCAACTTAGAGGTAGCCAGCGAGAACCTGCAGGCTGCTGAGTCCAGAATACGCGATACCGACATGGCAAGTGAAATGACAGAATTCACAACAACTCAGATCCTCGAAGAAGCCGGTACCGCTATGCTCGCCCAGGCCAATATGGCGCCACAGAGCGTACTGCAGCTTCTGGGTTAATAGCTTAAAGCTAGACATTAACAGCAGCTTAACCGCTGCTTAAACTTAGAAGGAAAATAAACCGCCATTGGCTGACTCTTTTGAGGTCAGCCAGTGGCTTACCTTCTTTTTTTCTTTTTTAAAAAATTAGCTTCAACTAAAATTTTTTTGATCTTTCTTTTGTCTATATTTCCGTGCAAGGAAGCCCAATTTACCTGTGAGGTGAATAATATGAGAGTAGAACCGACAGCCAATGTAGATGCTGCCCGGGAGGTCAGCAGTGAAAGGCCAGAGGGAACAGTATCCTCTGATGCTGCCAGCGCTCCCACTGCCGAGGAGCTGACAGCGACCCGGGAAGAAGGCTCACCAGTGGAGCTGGAGATAGAATCTGCCCGACCTCGCCGGCGTTTAAGGGAGAGCAGACTGGATAGAGATTTAGACGATTTAGTGGCCGATTATCTGGAAGGAGAACTCGATAGACTCAATGATTTTGTTAGAGCCTTTGATAAACGTTTTGATTTTCAGGTCCATGAACAGGCAGAGCAATATATTGTTCAGGTCTGGGATGTAGTGGAAGATGAGCTCATTAGAGAGATACCGCCGGAAGATGTATTAGACCTGGCAGCGAGATTGGATGAAATGATAGGTATCATATTTGATGAAAGAAGATAAGACAATAATTTTTAGCATATTACCCTCCAGACACTGCAAGAATTAAATCAACTATAAAAGCTCAAATCCTATCACTATTTTTTAATGAAGTCACATTTTGAGAGGTGAAGATATATGGTACAGGGAGTAGGTTTTGATGGACTGGCTAGTGGACTTGAGACAGATGAAATTATCCAGCAGCTAATGGAGATAGAGATGCAGAGTGTCAACCGCTATCAGGAGGATAAGGAAGAGGTAGAAGCGGAAAAAGAAATCTGGCAGGATATAAACCAGCAGCTAACAGGTTTCGATAATGCTCTTACTGATCTGCAGGAGGCGGACACCTTTGATGCCATGACTGCCAGCTCGCAGAACGAGGATGTTATGTCAGTTACCGCTGATACTGACGCTGTAGCCCGTTCCTATACAGTGAATGAGGTGGAGCAGCTGGCCCAGGCCTACACGGCCAGAACAGATGAACCAGTAGCTGACCCCCACGAAGAGCTGGGCTTAGAAGGGGAGTTTTCCATAAGTTACGCCAATGAAGGCGAAGAAGAAGGCGAAATAGTTGTAGATGTCGACTCTGAAGATAACCTCTATGCCATAAGTTCAGCCATAAATGATGAGGCTGGCGTAGCCAACGCCTATGTTGCCGGTAATGACCTGGTAATCCAGTCAGAAGAGACCGGGGAAGATTATGAGCTGGAATTTGAGGATCTTGGAGGTCAGGATAATGTTTTAGAAGAGTTAAATATCATAGACGGTGATGAAAATGTACTGGACTCTGACGAAGGTCAGGATGCAGTATTTACCATGGATAACGTGGAGATAACCAGCTCAGATAATACCGGTATTGAAGAGGTAGAAGGGCTTGCCATCGATCTGCACGGTACCACAGCTCCAGATGAGCAATTTAATGTAGATGTAGCTCATGACAGTGAATCTGTAGTAGGGGCAATTGAAGAATTTGTGGAAAATTACAATGAGGTGCAGACCTATCTCAGCGATATAAGTGATGAGGAAGAAGACCTGCAGGGTGATGTGACGGTAAGAAGACTGCAAAATGCGCTAAGACATGCAGCCATGGACCCGGTGGCCGGAGTCGATGAATTTGACAGTCTGGCCGATATCGGCATAGAGATTGACCGTGACGCAGAGGATATAGGGGAAATGCTTGGGGTAATGTCTGTAGATGAGAGTGAACTTGATAAGGCTCTAACAGATAACCCCGAAGCAGTGAGAGATTTATTTACCTTAGACGAAGATGACAGCCAGGGAGCAGCTCACCGTCTGAGCGATAGAATTGAGGGTCACATTAGAGCAGGTGGCACCATTGAAAACAGAGAAGAATCTTTGAGCAGAGAAATAGACAGGATAGATGATAGAATACAGCGGGAAGAAAGAAACATGGAAAACAGGGAAGAGCGGCTCAGAGAAAGATTTGCCCGGATGGAAGTGGCTCTATATGAATCCCAGCAGCAGCTGCAGGAAGTAATGGGGATGACCCAGCAACTAGGAGGCACCAGCCTCTCGGATATGATGATGTAAGACTAACAGAGGAGATTAGCAAATCAAGGGGGTATTTATTGTCAAAGTAACTTAGCCTTACATCCATAAGCAGCGCCAGGGAAGAAGAATAGAATTAAGAGTCTTTCCCTGGATTAATTAAATCCAAGTGAATCGAGGCGAAGATAAATGGTACAGGGCGTAGCTTTTACCGGCATGGCCTCTGGTATTGACACCGATGAGATTACCGAGCAGTTGATTGAAATAGAAAGAAGTACTATCAGAAGATTGGAATTACAGCAGGAAAACTACCGCAGTGAGAAAGAAGTCTGGCAGAATATAAATAAGAGCCTGACGGATTTTGACAGCAGTATATCTTCCCTGCGCAGAAATACTACTTTTACCAGCAGAACAGCCCGAAGCAGTGATGAGAGTGTGATTACTGCTACAGCAGGGAGCAGGGCAGCAAGAAGAAGCTATGATATCGAGGTCGAGCAGCTGGCTAGAGCCCATAGAGTAGCCGGTGAAAATTTGCAGGAGCTGGGTTTAGATCTGGACCTGGAAGAAGGCGAGACTTTAAATATTGAGACAGAACTTGGTTTAAGCGGTACCTTTGAGCTCAATGAGCAGGAATTTACCCTGGAAGAGGATATGAGCCTTGATGATATAAGGAATTTAATCAATGATTTTAGTGAGGAAAGTCAGGTTGAGGCGGAGATAATGAACGAAACCCTGATTTTAAATCATAATAAATCAGGAGCAGGAAATGAGATAACCTTCCAGGATAATGACGGAGTTTTACAGGATTTAGGCATTCTCCAGGAAGATAACGGTGATTTAGTCTTCCAGCATGAACTTAGAGAAAGCAGGAACTCGATATTCTATGTCGATGGACTGAGAATGGAAAAGAGCATCAATGAAGGCATTGATGATGTGCTGGAGAATATCACCCTCAATCTGACGGGAATAAGTGAGGAGACTGTCACCCTTAATGTGGAGAATGACAGTGAACGCACAATTGATGCTATTAAAGCGTTTGTAGAAAGCTATAATAAGCTTATAGCCGACTTGAGGGAACACATGGGCGAAGGAGAGATGATGCAGGGGGATACCACCATCCGCAGATTAAATAACAGCACAAGGCGCATGCTCACCAACACAGTCTTTTTAGATGCCGATGAATTTTCCTTTAGGAACTTAAGCGAAATTGGAATCGAGATAGATGCCGATGGCTTAAGCTCAGGTTTTACCGGTGAGATGGAACTCAATGAAGAACTATTAACCGATGCTATAGCCGAGGATCCAGAAGGAGTTAGAGCTTTATTTAACGCCCGCGAAAGTGAAGAAGGAACCGAGGGAGTGGCCCGCAGGGCTAGTGACTCCATTCAATCCTATATCCGTTACAACGGTATTCTAGACTCCAGGGAACGATCTCTGGCAAGCAGGGTCGATAGGATTGATAGAAGAATAGAAGTAGAGGAAAACAGAATAGAGCGCCGGGAAACCAGGATTAGAAGTAATTTTACCCGGATGGAGATGGCCTTAAATCAGATGCAGGCCCAGCAGAGCTGGCTATCCGGTCAAATCCAGCAGCTAAACTCCATAAGAGGTTATCGTGATAGGTAAATAATAAAGGAAAATAAGAAAGTAGTTTTGCTTTTCCATAATTGCATACCTATATTATGAAAGAGTTTAAGTTGAGCAATTATTTGGAGCAAAGTAGTTAATTTATAAAAATTAACTGAGGTAATATTATTACTAGGGAGTGATTTTTCATGCAGAACGGTTATAATACCTACAATAACCCAGGTAACGGCAGTAGTAATTTAAAGAGTAGTAGCAATAAAAATGCAAATTACAGTGATAATGGTAAAAACGGCAATAACACAGCAGCTAAGTACAAAAAGACTTCCATTGAAACAGCTGACCAGGGTAAGCTGGTAGTAGAGCTTTATAAGGGAGCTATTAAGTTTATGAAACTGGCCAGAAAACATATCGAGGAAGATAATATACTAGAGGCCAACGATCTTCTTATTCGCACCCAGCAGATAATCAGAGAGCTTATGAGCACCCTTGATTTTGAGCAGGGAGGTAAACTTGCTGCTAATCTGGAGGCTCTGTATGATCACATGTATTTTGAATTGATAAGAGCCAACATGAAAAAGGATACCGAAAGAATAAAAACTGTGGAAGACAACATGATGCAGCTCTTAGAGGCCTGGCAGAAAGCTGCCCAGCAGGCCCGAAAAGATAAGCGCCGTCAGGAGAAAGTCGCCATAGGCATGGAGGGGTAAGTAAAGATTAAAATAAAGATAACTTAAAAATTTCCTTATAATTTAACACAATCCTTTTTATAATTCAGCTAATGAACTTTTAAACCATGGAGTAACTTTTTAAATCATGGAGTGAAAAACATGGAGTGAAATGGAGTGAGTT
>PWGL01000121.1 GCA_003554465.1 Candidatus Pacearchaeota archaeon | reverse complement strand
TCGTCTTCTGCTTCAATTTCAAAATCAAGTAGATATGTTCCTTCATCGGTTTCCTTGGGTATGTCAAATTCAAGTGTTATTTCTTCCCTGTCACCTGGCCTTATCCTTCTTAGAGTTTCTTCAACCTTCTGATCCCTCTTTCCAGCCATGCCTTCAAGATAAGCAGTAACTTCTATATCCCTCATGCTATGGTCATCTTTCCAGAGATTTTCTAGCCTTATTCTTAATTCCAGGGTTGAACCAGGCCTTACTTCCTCTATAACTCCTCCGTCAACATCAAGGTCATCATCACATCTTCTAGGTGAGCAGGAAGCCCTAAGCCTGTCAATTACAAGCATTTCTTTTTTGACTTCAAGTTTGAAAGTTTCAGTATTGAATCCAGTCTCTTCGTCTCTGTAACGAACTTTTATTTCGTAAGTTCCTGTATCATCCATTTCAGGTGTCCAGGTTATTTCGCCATCATCAAGCTCCATATTTTCAGGAGGCTCATAACCACTTGCCCATTCAAAGGTCAACTTATCAACCCCATCATCAACGTCAGGGTCGGTTGCATAATCGTTCAGGTCCAGGCTGAAATCTTCTTCCACATTGATTTCTTGGTCAGAAACATCAAGTTCGGGCGGGGTGTTTTCAATTTCTACTTCTTTCTCACTCACTTTAGTAGCATTTTTACCTTCATCGGTTTCTGCAAAAATTTCACATTTCCACTTTCCTTTCTTATTCGTATCTGAGCTTGATAAAACACTCTCATCTACTGTACCCTTATCATAACCTGTTATTGTGTATGTTCTAATTAACTCAGAATGGTTATACCATCTTGCCTCAATGGTTTCAATATCAGCTTCTGTTGTTATGTTGAACTCGCACACCAGGTCATCTGTTGTTTTTGGGTCCTCTGTTACTATTTCTGCTTTATTGATTGTTATGGGGTGTAAAATGTTTACGCTTACATTTTTTGTTTCATTTGCTCCAGTGTCATCTTCAGCATAAACTTCAAAAGTCCAGACATCTCCTGGTTTTGTTTTATCTGAACTTATTTCTTCACCCCATGTGTGCTCAGTTCCATTTTCTACATCATTGGTTATATCTTCAGAATGGAAATATTCAGAATTGTTGTACCAAGTGACATTAACTATTTCTAGTTGTGTGGTATTAGTAAGTGTAAAAATTCCTTTAAGGTTATCGCCAGTTTTTGGCTTTTCAGGTTCTATTTTTATTTCAGTGATATTAACTTCTGCTAATGCAGGTGCAAGCATTGCTAAAAATGCGAACATTATTAGTGATATGGTCTTTATGCCTTTCATTATGCATTCCCCCTTGGTTTTTCTTTTTATTAAGATAATTTAATTTGATATGTATTAAGTGCTATTTATGAGTGGTGAACGTTTTTTGTTTATAAATATTTCCCTTTTACATTGGCAAAAGATTTTCTCCCTTTTATTTTTGTCTATAACTTCAAGTTGGTTTGAAACACCATATTAATAAAACAGCTTCTAATCCCTGAATTAGAGAATGGAAAAAATTAGTATTGAAAAGGCATGGGCGGATTTTAATAATTGTTTTTTTGTAGATACAAGAAGCCCTAAGGAGTTCGAAGAAGACCATGTGCCTGGAGCTTTTAACCTCCCTATATTTGATGATACTGAGAGGGAAGAAATAGGTATTTTATATAAAGCAGACAAGCAAAAGGCGTTTGACCTTGGGCTTGGTTATTACTCAAAAAAACTGCCAAGGCTGGTAGAAGAGATACGAAAGTTTCCAAGGAATAAAAAGATAATCATTTACTGCTGGCGTGGTGGTTTAAGGTCAAAGGCAATAACACAGTTAGTGGACCTAATTGGTTGTAGCTCCTACCAGCTCGATGGAGGTTATAAAGCGTATAGGGCGTTTGTAAGGGAGAACTTATATGCCCCTCAAAATAATTTTAATTTTGTGGTATTATGGGGGCTTACTGGCACAGCAAAGACTAAAATCATTAAAAGGTTAAAACCCTCAATAGACCTTGAAGGCTTAGCACAGCACAGGAGCTCCTTGTTTGGAGCGGTTGGCCTCAAACCCAAAAGCCAGAAAATGTTTGAATCCTTGTTTTATCTTGAGCTTGAAAAGTTAAAGGGTTACGACTTTGTGTTCATTGAAGGGGAAAGCAAAAAAATTGGAAATGTGATTATTCCTTCAGCAATCTATAGTAATATTAAAAGAGGCATTAAGGTTAAAATTGAAAGTTCCCTTAAGACAAGGGTTAAAAACACTGTCAAGGAATATTTTACAGAAGAGAATATTTTACAAATAAGAGAAATAATCCCTCAGCTAAGGCAAAATCTGGGTAAAAAAAGAATAAATGAGCTTTTACAGTGGTTGGATGAGGGAAATTATGAATATGTTGCCGAGGTTCTGTTAACACAATATTATGATCCCTTGTATAAAAATACATTGGAAAGAATAGATTATGATTATGAAATAAATAGTGATAACATTGAAGAGTGTGTTAAAAAATTAAATCACATTAGAAGAAACCTTTTTGATGACAAGTAGAGTCTTTACCAAAACTAGTACATTTTTTAATAATGAATAAAGATAAAGCGCCCCTGGGCAGACTCGAACTGCCGACCTTGCGGTTAACAGCCGCACGCTCTACCTGCTAAGCTACAGGGGCATTAAAACAACTGCCAATAAATGGCAAGGCTTTTCTAAAAATTATGTAAGCCCTTCTCAACGGACTAGTAAGTTATTTATAAAAGTTTCGCCGATATTATTTTTTGAAAGTTGTAGAATTCTCTTAATTATTTTTTTAACTTCTGTTATAATTTTTGAATTTATTTAGTAAAAATGATCTATTTTCTTTTATAAATGACATGTAGGCGATTTCTAATTCAATCATTTCTTCATCCTGATTTCTAACCCATTCTGAAAGCCAGCCAAAACGTATTGCAAGTATTAGATTTGGTATATTATCAAATTCATTTTCAGTAAGGTATGTTGGACCAACCCTGTTTAAAAGACCTTTTACAAATTCAGAATCAAAAAACCAGGGTCCTTCAGAACCCACACAGCCCAAAAGATTACATATATCGTAGGCCCTGTAATTTAAGCCTGAAAACTCCCAATCAATAACTGAATTGATCTTGTTTTCTCCCCAGATTATATTTAGCGGATGAAAGTCACCATGACAGAAACATTTATCTAGTTCTGTTGCGAAAAATTCCCTAAGATAAAAAGAAAATTCTTCAAGATTCATCTCCTTTGCAATTTTTTCAATATATTCTTTTAACTGAGGTCCTTTGATTTTATTTGGAGGCTGAATTTTTCTTAATTGAATTAAAAAATCCGCCATAGCTTCTCCGCGCCATCTTTCCTTAAGATAATCTGGCCGTTGTAGTTTTATGCCTTCTATGTATTTTGAAACCTGATAATTCCTTTGTCCTTTACTCAAAATAAATCCTCTTTCTTTTGTTCTGAGTCTAAGATAAGGGTTTACAGCTAAGCCTTTTTCGTGAATATATTGGACATTCTCGGCAATTTTTGTTTTTTTCTCAATATTACTAATAGATTCAAGAACATAAAAATCTCCTTGTTTATCTTCATAAACATCTCTTTTAAGTGATCTTTGGGGGCTCCCCTCAACAACAATATCATTACGGATTTTCTTAGCATTAATACCCCAATTTATTAATATCTCCATTTCAGAAAAGTATATTAAATATTGTTATTAAATTTTTGTTATTTTTTAATTCCATTTTCAAGCATTTAAAAGGAATTTCAAAAAGGTTATCTTTATATACTTAATTTGCTTTTTGCCCTTTATGAAAGGGTCAATCGGAGTCTTACTGTTTTTTTCATTCTTTGCTGTAATTCTGATTACGGCTTCTTTTATGTTTCTCTTTTTTCCACAAAGAGAATGGGGATTTGAAAAGGAGTACTATTCCTTTGAAGAATGTGAAAAAATTGCTTATGAGTATGTAAAAAGTCTTTATCCTTATAGGGAATTACAAGGGCAAAATATCAGGTTAACCGGGAAAGAAATTCATGATTGCAAATCATGCTATTCATTTGAGTATAGATTTGAAGTCAACTCTCAGGTTAACCCCGGCACAAGAGAAACAGCAAAAGTAAAATTTTACATGGAAGATGGCAAAATTATTGAAACGAATTATTCAGAATCATTAATTATTGAAAAGACCTTATGCCTTGAAAAACATAGAAAAGCCCAAGTATGCGTCGAAATCTATGAACCTGTATGTGGTAACAACAATAAAACCTACACAAACGGATGCTATGCGTGCCTTGATGAAGATGTTATTTATTACACAAAAGGAGAGTGCGTTTGAGAATTATGCTTTATTTGTTAATCTTTCTTTATTTTTATTTGTTTTCTCTCTGCCGAACCTTTATCATCTTTTTTCTTAAATGCAGAAATTAATCTAAGAGCTATTGTAATCTTAATTAAAATAATAAAAATGAGAAATGCTATTTCGTATTTATTTAGAATATGTCTTTGGTTATGCTCGTCTGTTTTGTTTATGGATTCAGTGTGTTTATCATCAGAACTAGTAGTTATGTTATTCGGTTCTCTTTTTCCAATTAAAAATAAACTTAAACCTTCTATGTTTGTCTTGTAAAAAATGTGTTTATCATTTTTTCCAACTATGGAGGTGTTTTGTTTTTCCCATCCTTTATTATATCTGAAAACTTTTATTTCTTCTTTGCTGATATTATTTTTTTTAATCCATTCTTTTTTAATACGAAATGTAAGTTCAGCTGAATCAAAGCTTTCTTTGTGAGATTTGTTATAACTTAAATTAATAAATCTATAGGTAAAACCCCTAAAATCAATTATTGATTCTTCTGTTTCTGTTACCTTGAGAGTAAAATTGTATAGTTCGTTTCTTAGTTTTATTTGTGTATAAGTAAGTGTGTTATTTCCAGTAAAGCTTATTTTTTCACTAGCTTTTTCAACAGTAAGAAAATACTGCCCTGGCTTTTCTTTTAGTTCATATATATAGTCCTTTTCTTCTGTTTTTTCTTCTTCTTTTTCAATTATTTCTTCTTTTAGTCCATCTTCCTTGATTTCTTCCTCTTTATCATCTTCTGTTTCATTTATCTCTTCTTCTTCATCAGGCAAAGGAGATATTCTTCTTGTTCTTACAGTATCATCACTCCCATCATCTTTTTCAACTTCCGATATCTCTACTAAAAATTTGTTGCTTGTGGTATTACTCTCCTTGTTCTCGGCTTTTATTTTTACTTTTTCACTTCCTGATTCAAGTGGAGAAAATTCAGCCTCATGTCCTTCGGTTTTCATTTCTACAAGAGACGAATTCATAAGCGTGTAGTTAACAGGCAAAAACCCCGAATAATTAAAGTGCTCAAGTAGATTTAGTTCTATTGAACCATCCTCATCCATCTCCATATCACTAATGCTATTGTAAAATTCGATGCTGTTGTTAAAAACCCAGATTTCAAGTTGTTTTGAATTATTTGTCCAGTTGTTGTCTGCTGTGAAATTAATTATATGTGTTCCAAGCCCCCATTCGGTTGCGTTGAATGTGTAGTTGGCCTCATTACTTTCCAATGTGTTGTTTACAAACCAGTAATATTCAAGGCTCCTGTTATCATAGCAGGAGGTAGTTTGATTTATTGTAACGTTATTTATTAATGATAGATTGAACTCACCTTTAGGTTGCATATTAATTTTTGGTTTTCTTGGGGGATTGATTGTTATATTTCTTTCTTTGGTTGTTGTCCCATTTGAATTTGTAATGTTTATTATTAATGTGTAATTCCCTAACTCATAAAAAGAGGTATTCAAATAAAAGTTTCTTTGTTCTGAGACATTGCTCTGGTTAAATTCCCATGTGTAATTAAGTGGAGATTCATCAGGAGAGGTAGCGTTTATTGTAAAATTATATGCGTTGTGATGGTAAAGCTCTTTATACTCAGGTAAAAGTTCTCTTATAACTGGCCTGTAACTCTCATGCACAGAAATATTCCAGCTCTCTTTAGAGAAGCCGTAGGTGTTATTGACAACATATTTTATTTGGTGGAAGCCTTCTCCAACTTCAGTTGTATTAATTGTAATGTTCTGGGAATTGTTGAATTCCTCGCCATCAATGCTCCAGTTATGATTGAGCTCTTCACCT
>PWGL01000001.1 GCA_003554465.1 Candidatus Pacearchaeota archaeon | reverse complement strand
GCTGGTTTCAGAACTTTTGAATTTATTGGAAGATTATCTTTTTTAGAATTTTTTCTGATCTTTGAAATTGTATTTTTTATTCTTTGCTCGATTATTGGAGATTCAACCAAAGTGTCATTGGAAACCACATGGACTGTTTTATTTCTCTGGGAAGGCTCTAGATCCTTAAGCATATAATATACAAGTTGAGTTACACAGGTAGAATCTTTACCTCCACTCAATCCAATTATCCATGGGCGGGAGTCTTTTAAATAAAGTTCTTTCATTTCCTGAATCGTTTTTTCGTATCCCATTATTATTTTCCTCTTTTAACTATCTAGTCATATTTGAAATGGACGGAGATATTAATTTATTTTGGCAGGTATTTAGTGAAGGAATTTTCTAAATTTTTAGTTTCTTATCCTTCCTAAGATACCATTGTAGAGGTTTTCATCAAAATACATGTAGATAGGGTACTTAAATTTACATTAGGGACCTCAGTAAAAGTGACATTATTATATTGTTATCCGTAGCTTTTCACACCCTATAATCTTATAAACTACTTCTCCTAGGTCTAGGACGTAATAACTCTATTCATTTTCTTCATAACTTTCAATATACTCGTGAAGACTGTGATATTTTTCTACTACTGTGTCTATATCGGGTTCCTCTTCTTCTAACCACTGATTTAAGATTAAAAATCCAGTATAAAAATAATCCATGAAAGTCTCTAAACGATCTTCCTCATGTCCCATCGCAATAAGTAATCTGTCAAAAAGGCGAGCATCTCTAACTCTCTGCATACTGACAAGTTGTCTAGTTGCAGAAAGAAATTTTTTATCAACATCATCCATTTCTGTCTTATACATACCTATTGAGGCACAAAACCCTACAGCTTCTTTTTCAGATTCAAATTCTAATTTATCGATTAGAGCATTAAAATTATCAAAATCTTCCTTTCTCTTTTTAGAAATGGATGTTAATCTATCCTCGCCTTCAAATAACTTTTCATCTATGTTTTCATTCATTTTTTCACCTCTTTTTTAAAAGCTAAATTCAATTACTCTGTCTGGGGCTTTCTTTTCGACATATGAGATGGGTTCTGAAGCACCAACATCCTCACGATATATGTAGTTCTGTATATTTAGGTAGGAAGATAACCAGTCGAATGTAGCTTCGTTATATTCTTTTCCAGGTATCATATGCATTATTAATTGCTCTCCTTTTTCTCCAACTTGTCCGATCATTCTTTTATCATGACCAGGGTCTGATCTTATTAACATTCCATCTATTACATATGGAATATCTTTTCCAATATACTGAGACATAGAAATAAAGAATGACATCAATCCGATTTGTATTGTTACTCTGTTAATTTTTCCTTCACTTAATTCCTCACCATTTTCTTTTTTAATATGAAAATTGTAATTAGGGTCTACCTTTATTGAATGAAATCTCTTCCTTTCCTCTTCTCTTACGGTATTTCTTAAAAATTCTGAAGCTTCTCTATTGACTTCAGTTAGGAAGTCATCTAAAAATTCTTTTTTAGCTTCTTCTATAATTTCCTTAAAATAATTTGCACGTTCCTTTTTTCTTTCTAATTTATCTATTTCTACTTGCCTGTCGGCTGTGATATCCATTTTATTTTCAATATCTTCTATTTTACTAGCAATTTTGTCCCTCATTCTTTCTATATCAGAGATTCTTTCTCTTTTTTCTTCAATCTCTTGTTCAATCTCCTGGAATCTTTTAAATTTCCTTTTTAGTTCTCTATTTTCTTCGGTTTCCCCCATATTTTTGATATCATTTTCTACTCCTTCCAATTCTCTAGTTAAAGACTTTATCTTATCTTTATAATATTCAAATTGATCGCAAACCTCTTCAGATCGAGGAGAAGCTCTTCTTATTTCATTCTTAATACTTCTTTCAATTGTGCTTTCTTCTTCTTCAAAATTTAAAGCATTGATATCTTTTAACTCTATTTTATTTTTATTATTTAATTTTTTAATTAACTTTGGTTTATTTTCATCAATAATAATTCCTTCAAACTGATTATTAAGAGTAGAAGATAGTTCATTTACTAAAGATTCGAATTCACCATGACTTATAGCTTTCTCTTCATATTCATTCTCAAACCGATTTATTATATCGTTCAGGAAAAACAAATCCATAAGAGAGATTAATTGTTCCCCTTCAATTTGATCTTCTAAGAATTCTTCATTTAAGTCTTGTAGTTTATCTTGTAACTCATTTCTCTCCTCTGTGAGTTTAGTGAATTGTTTTGCTCTACTTGACTCATCACCTTTAAACAAGTTATTTTTTTCATCTTTTAATTCATCTATCTCTTCTTTTAGATCTTGAATAGCATTTTCTTTTCTCTTTTTTTCTTTCCTTCTTTGTTTTAATTTATCAGTCATATCTCCAGGAATTTTACTTTCAATTTCCGTGATTTGATTCTCATAATATTGAGGAAGTTTGGCTAATGTTTCACTAAGATTATCGATATCTTTAATGCCAACGATTCTATCAATTGTTCTTTTAATAGTTTTTTTTCTATCTTGTTCAAATAAAGTTAGCATATCATCTGCATCAAAAATATAATATTTCATCAAGTCAACTGGAAGAAAATGATCATTAATAAATCCAACTGGTGATTGCTCTATTGGCTCTCCATCTTGTAAAATTTTTAATGCTGGTTTCCGCTTTTTTTCTTCTTTTTGTATATCGTAAATACCATTTCTAATTAATCTATATTGTTCCCCTTCTATTTCAACTTGTAATTCAACCATCATGTTTACTTCGTCATTACCTTTTTCTTTTCCCATATTAATTGCAACATCATTTACCCACTCTGTATCCCAATTAGTTCCACCTGAAAAGTTTTCACCATATAAACACCACATAATTCCTTCACTAATAGAGGTCTTTCCATGAGCATTTGGGCCTACATTTATTGAAATTGGAAATTTTTTTCTATCCTGGTCAAACAAATCAATTTCTACCTCGTCGTGATATGGTTTAAAATTTTTGAAAATTACTTTTTTAAATTTCATATTATTCCTCCATTTTATTATTAATTTTTCTTATAAGTGTTTTTTTTCTAGAATCCGAAGCTTCTTCTCTATGCTCTGAAACGTGATCATAGAGTTCTAGAAGAAGCTCTCTATTTTTCTCTTCCATTTCTTTCTCTTTAGCAACTTTCTTAATCACATTTTTTATTTTGTCTTCACTCATATATATTCCTCCAATTTTAAGGCCATTCTTTTATAGTTTCTTTTAGTTCTTTTTCTTCTATTCCGAATTTGCGTCTAATCGTATCAAATTTATTTTTTGCTTCAGGGCTTCCACTGCATCTAATAAACTCCCATGCTCTAAGTAACCGGGTTTTAATCATTCCTCTATAGATGTCATTTGAGTCTGACGGGAAAGCAAATATATCAAATATTTTAACAATAGGCTTACCTTCATAGTTTCTTAAAATTCTTCCCCTTCTTTGGACGTATTCTCTTGGATTTCCTGAGCTAGCTAAAAATATTGCTGAGTGACATTCGGGGATATCTACTCCTTGATCTAAACAATGTATAGATAAAATGTATCTATTAGCCTTACTTTCGAATAAATCGAGAATTTGATCTCTATCATATACTTTAGAGGTATAAGTCCCGTAGGAAGTGATACCCATTCTCTCAAAGACTTTTTTGACTTCCTCTAATTGATTATGATCCTGACAATAGACTATACATCTATTAAGGCTGTCATCATTTTCTCTTAATATATCTTCTAATGCTTGTAATTTATTCTTTGATCTTTTCAAAACTTCTGCCCTTTTTTGGAGAAGTCTTTGTGCGTCCTGAGGCATTTCATCAACATCCTCTGTTATTTCACTATCAGCATTTATAGCTAAATTCCTCCCAACTTTCTTTGATAAGCTCAATACTTTTTCTTCTTCGTCAGAAGTTAAAGACACTACATATGGATAATAGTAATAATCAGCTAATACGCTTTCATTTCCTTCATTTTTTTCTTCAGCTTGTGCTTCTTTTATACCATAATTAACTATTATTGGTCCAAAATATTTTTTAATTCTTTTTGTCCCTTCCTTATCATAATATCTTTCCGGTGTTGCAGAAAGGCCAATCCGATGTGGAACTGAACCTAGATTATCTTTAATTTTTCTCATATAATTTTCTGTACCATATGAATGAACCTCATCTGCTATTAAGAAATCAATATCTTTACCATAAAAATCAAAATTATCTAAGCTTTGTATCGTAAGAACTTGGAATAAATTTTTTGAGCTCCCACATCCCTCTCTCCAAATTCTTTTAACCCTTTTTCTATCAGTAGAGCTTATGGAAGAATCATATCTGTAAATCAAGTCCCCTGATTTTGAAAACTTTTTAATCGATTCGACCCATTGTCTTCCTATTTCTTTTTCTGGTACCAAGATTAGCACATTATTACCAAATCTACCATATTCCTTGAAGAACTTTTTTAAGGCAAATAAAATCGTTAGAGTTTTCCCAGTGCCCGTAGCCATTTTGACAATACCTTTATAGTCTTCATCTGCTATATTATCAACTGCTCTTTTTTGAGGCTTCCACGGTTCTAAACTATCACTGTCAAATTCTTCCTTTTCTTTCTTTTTTTCTTGTTTTTTCATTCTCTTTAAAGCTCTCCTTTCTAAGTCTCTTTCGATTATCTCTTCTTTAGATTTAGGAGAGTAATTAATTAGTTTTTCTTTAATTGCTTTAGGAAAATCAAAAATCTCGACCTTATTAGTTCTATTTTTCCAAAATTTCTCAAGAGTATTTTTTTCTGATTTAAAATGAGACTTAACTCCCTCCTCCCAAGACTTAAAAGTATGAAGAGATTCAATATTATATTTCCATCCTGAAATCGACTCATTTCCAGAGCCCGAAAAGCATATTTCATTCCCTTCTCTATCCCTAAGTAAACCGCTTTTAGGATGGAATTCTCCTAAAGTTTCTTTACTACTAGGTAGGTAATTGCCGTTTTCATCCTTTTTGACTGCAATTTTTATTTCTAAATTCCCGTTAGCTACCATCCACGATAAAGCTTTTATATGATCCTGGATTAACTTATCTTCAATTTTCTCTAATGTTAGATTATTGAGGGAAAAATCCTCAATTACCTTCTGCGGTTTCTTTTCACCCATCTCTATTGCATTTACATCTTTCTCCGATAAAGTTGCCCAACAAATTAGCTCCATTTCCCCATCATTTTTGATAAAATTAGAAATCCCTTTAGCAGCACCCGCTAATATCGTGGATGAAAAGGGGCCAGTAACCCTTCTATAATATACAGAATTTGAAATAACTTTAATATAAAAATCCCTTAAAATATTGTCACTATCAGATTCATAATAGTCTTTGATTTGGTCGTCTATTTCTTTTAAGCTAATTACAACCACCAGCTAAAGACTGTTAATACAACCAAGATCTTAAAATTTTTCCTTAGCATTATGTGTTATCTACAAATTATTTCCATTTATTACTGAATAATTTGACGAATAGGAATCTAGGGCTTAAAAGAGCATTAGAAATAGACACTACTAATAGAAAGGCTATCTAACTAAAATCTGAGATGGGAATGGACGAAACGTCTGTGTTTTGAATAGAAAAAACCCTTTTCAATCTCTACTACGAGCTACCATTCCAGTACCACCACAAATCCTACACTCTCCAGTCCCATTACATTTTGTACAGTTCTCCTCTATCAGCCCCAGTCCAAACAACCCGTGCTCCTCATAACCGGTTCCATCACACCTACTACACTTCCCCGTTCCACCACACTCTTTGCATTTCTCTCCCATCTACATCATCTCCTTAGGTTACTTTATGCAATTGCACCATCACCTTATAGATTTTGACCCGTTTCTCCACCCCCAACATACCACCCCTAATTATCAACAACAGCACCTCTTAGATTATCCAGACATTAAACTTTCAAATTATGTCAACTATCCTTGATATATCAAGGGCGGCAGTTTTACTTACAAAAATTATCAACTATAGCAGACAAATCATATATCAACTACAGCAGATATCTGCCGTTCTTGATAACTCGTTTGAAGAACTAAGGGATGCTAATCCCTACCGTTCTTGATAATACTCAAAACCATCTTTCATATAAGTCCCTTTCTTCCCGAGCAGGT
>PWGL01000117.1 GCA_003554465.1 Candidatus Pacearchaeota archaeon | reverse complement strand
GGCTTTTTTGACATATTTAGCAAAATCAACAACCCAGTCTTTGCTCCAGTAGGCATAATAAATTCCGATTTTGTTCATGTTTTTTTCCTCCAGATACTTCTCAAAATGGTTTTTCACAGCTTTTTTATCATTACCGAATTTAAATTGCCGAGTTGAAGATTTTCACCACTTAGGGCATTTTTTCACTTTCTGCGGCTATTATGGCTATTTTGGATTTTTCATCTATTATGACCTGCTCTACTTATATAGATTTTCGCCGCTCCTAGACCTGATCTGCTTTTTCCTTGCCGATTTTCCCTTCCAGAAATTATCTTCCTTCCAACTCTATTTCATATTTATATAAATCAGCTCTGGTAGAAGATTTAACTACTTCAAAAGGATTACCACCGGGGTCAAAAGAAATTCTGGTAACTGCTATTACAGGTTCATCCTTTTCAATCTTTAAAAACTCCCTTTCTTCAGCAGTAGCTTTTTTGGCTTCTACAATTTCTTTGGCTTTACCGAATCTAATATTATACTTTTCTTCATAGGTTTCATATAATGATTCAGTATTAAGTCCATTTTTTTCTATATTAGGGACCAGATATTCCAGTATATAATTAGTCATTATGGTGTAGGGTTTGTTATTGCCGGTTCTCCACCTTTTAATTCTAACAACCTTATCCTCGGTTTCAAGTTTTAATAGCTCCTGTATTTCTGCAGCAGGAATCTCCACAGAAAAATCTACCTTGACAGTTCCTGGCTCACAACCACTGAGTTTCATAGTTTCTGTCCAGGTTGATATCCTGTTTAAGTTTTGAGATACCTTTTTACCGGGATTATTAGCTTTTACGAAGGTCCCTTTTCCTGGTTTTTTTTCTAAATAACCCTTTTTTTCAAGTTCGGTAATAGCTTTTCGAACCGTTATCCTACTGATGTTGAATTGCTCCTGCAATTTATCTTCAGTTGGTATTTTGTCGTTGACTTCATAAATATCATTCTCAATACGATTTAATAATAGGTTTTGTAATTGAGAATATAACGGGGTGTTTTTTGATCTATCAAGCATTGAATAATACATCCCTTCATAAAAGTATGATCTTTAATTCTTAGGAATTATATAATTATTTGTTAATGTAAATCAAATTAAATCCATCAGACAGCTAACTACTTAATTCCTCTAAAAGATAATCCTTCAACAAGTGGTTTTTGCACAAAAATGCTTAAGAGTAAAATAGGCAATAATATAATTACTGCCACTGCGCTAATTTCCCCCCAAAAAATGCCTTCACCCCATCTGATATATTCTGTAATATTAACAGGCAATGTCGTCTGCCTGCCACTTGTTAAAATCAGGGCAAAGAGGAACTCATTCCAGGAAAAAATGAAAGACAGGATTGCCGAGGCTGCCAGGCCAGGTTTAACCAGAGGCAGGGTTACCCTGAAAAACACCTGAAAGGCATTCGCACCATCAATCTGAGCCGCTTCTTCAATTGCTATTGGCACATCATCGATAAATCCTTTCATCAGCCAGACTACAAGTGGCAAATTAAAGGAGATATATGCTATGATTAAAGATACCCTGGTATTTAACAGGCCTATTCTGTTAAATATGATAAAAAACGGGATTGAAGCTACTACAGGCGGAAACATCCTGGTTGAGATAATCCAGAATAAAATATGTTTCTTGCCTTTAATTTTAAATCTGGAAAAACCATAGGCACCCAGTGTTCCGGCAATTAGACATATAAGCGTATTAAAAGAGGCTACAAATAAACTATTAAAAAAGCGAACTCTAAACTGTCTTCCCTGAAATGCCTGAATATAATTTTCTACAGTAGGAGAAAAAACTATTCTTGGAGGATAAGCAGTTATGTCAGCTCCTCCTTTGAAAGAATTCATGATAATCCAGACAATTGGTAGCAGAGTCCAGGTCAAAATAAACAGGATGACTATTACTTTGAAAATATTTTTTTTGTTGAATTTCATAACTACACCTCCACATCAGGTTGAACAATAAATTTAACTAAAAGCATTGATATAATTATAATTCCTATTAAAAGGAGAATTGATGCTGCAGCTGCTCTTCCCAGTCTCATAAAATTAAATCCTATTTGATAAATATGGTAAGTCAAAGTTTCTGTGGCCATTCCTGGACCTCCACCAGTTAAAACATAAATTTTATCGAAAAATTTAACTATATCCATGAACCTTAATAATATTCCTACCCCAACTATCGGCATAATAATCGGTAAAACAACATATCTGAATTTTTGCAACCATCCAGCTCCATCCAGTTCAGCTGATTCTAACAAAGTATCAGGAACAACCTGAAGAGCTCCCAGAGTAATAACTGTTATTAAGGGTGTCCATTGCCAAACATCAGATATAATAAGTGCAATTCTTGCATAAAAGGGATGAGCCAGCCAGGGAAACTTAATAAATCCCATTGATTCGATAATGTAGCCAATTAAACCAAAATCATAATTATAAAGCAATCTAAAAGTTGTCGCAACAACTACAGGAGTTAACATCATGGGTATGAATATTATGCTTTTAATTTTTTGTAAAGGCCCCTTTAATGAATCTAAAAACATAGCTAAAGCTATCCCTAAAATAATCTGAGCAATTAAAGCCCCTCCAACATAAATTATTGTTGTTTCAACCGATGCCCAAAATGAAGAACTATTTAATAGACTGATGAAATTAGTCAGCCCTAAAAAAGTAACGCCTTCACGCTGGATAAATCTCAAATCATATCTATTAAAGCTTAAATATACGGCAAAGATAAAAGGGAAAATTGTAGTCAATGCCAGCATTATTATTGCTGGTAAAATATAAAATATCGAACTTGAAAATATTTTGTTTAATATTGACTTTGATCTTTCTTTGTCCATAAGATACCATTCTCCAATCTTTATAATAATTAAATATTAAACACTTAATTTTGATATCCTTATTCTTTGGTTTAAAATATTACAGTTCAGCAAAAACTTTGTTCTAACTTTATCAAAATTTTAGTGGTTTAGGGTGGTTTAGGCAGAGTGAAGTCTGCCTAAACCACCAATATACTGGATATTAACCTTTAAATTTTAGCCTAAGTCAGATAATGGTAAGCTTTATTAAAGGTCAAGTTCCTCCAGCTGTGACTGAGCATCATTTAAGGCCTCTTCTACTTCCTGATCTCCTGTCAGTATGCGGGAGAAAGCTGTCTGAGATATATCAGCAATCTCTGTCAGCTGAGGAATCCTCGGACGGCTTCTAGCAATGTCATAGGATTCAAATGTAGCATCATAGTGAATGTATTCTTCTCTTAATTCCGGATCTGTAAATGTCGATTCTCTGGCATTACCTCCACCAGGAGCAAGGTTAATCTCCATATCCTTGCTTGTAACCCACTTAGTAAATAAATAGGCTGCCTCCTGATTGGGAGAGTTCGCATTTATACCTAATGTCCATCCTCCCAGCAGAGCTTCTCTAATTATTCCATCATTTTCAGCCATTCCTGGAACTATAGCTGCTTCCCAGTCTCCTCTGATTTCGGAATCTTCACCGGCAAATACAGGCGCTGCGTTGTTCCACTGCATTGCTAACGCTGCATTACCCTGGGCAAAAGCATTAGCAGACTCATCCCAATCCCAGTCAGTGATCCCCGGGCTGGCATAGTCTGATAATGATTCAAAAAATTCTAAGGCTTCAATCGATTCAGGAGAGTTAATATTCGGCCTTATTCCCTCCATTTCCTCAATAGCCGGCTGACCCTCTGGCCCTTCAATTACACTTCCTCCAAATGACCATAAAATAGGCATAACATCACAGTAAAGCTGCACTCCTCTACGACCCATTATGGTTGTCCCGTGAACCCCTTCAACATTCTCTTCAAAAAACCTGGCAATCTCCTTGTATTCTAACCAGGTGTCAGGTACATCTAACTCCATGCCAGTCTCTTCATAATAATCATCTGCATACTCCTCAAATAAATCTGTTCTGTAATAAATCATTCTGATTGCCCCAATAAAGGGGAATCCCAGCAGTTCATCTCTGTAAGATGTCTGTAAATCCAAAATTGTGGGATGAAAATCATCTAAATCTAACTGATCTTTGTCAGTCAAATCAGGATCATCAATAAATCTCTGGATAGGCTCTAAATAATCTTCATATTGCCCCAGCCATACCTGATCAACATGAATAACATCTGGCCCTTCTCCCATCGCTAACTCAATAAACTGAACCTCCTGCAAATTAGGATAGGGCAATGTATTGATATTTACAGTTATTCCTGTCTCCTCTTCAAATTCATGCTTGAAATCTGACACCATCTCTGCTCTTCTTTCAGCAACCATGTAAACATCTATCTCTGTCCCGCTAAAATCATCCGGCAAATAAACTGCTTCCACTGCTGCCCCAACCATAAAAACCATAGCCAGGATAAGAGCTATAGAAAGAACAAATGATTTTCTCATTTAGTTATTATCCCCCTTTTAGATTTTTGTTGACTCATAGATGAAAAATAAATCACCCGAACAAAGTTGAGGAATTTGTGTTTTCTTACTTTCTCTGCTCTAACCTTAGCTTTCTGCATCTAATAACTTCAACTATACCTATACTCTCCTGAATAAAATCCTCCTGTTGAAAATTAAATCCTGGTAAATCCTGAAATGCAGATCCTAACAGTGACTCTTTAAAAGTAAAACTTTAAAAGTCACTCCTTAAATTCTACTTCTGCCCTCCACCTCCCTCCCTAAAACCCTAACAGTATTATCAGACCTTTTCTCCAAGCCCTAAAACAAAACTATCCGTTCTGGACCTGTCCATCAATAAAATATTCAACCGTCAATAATTTCTGCCAATAAATTAATTAATCAATAAATAATATATTAAACAAAAACTACAGAAAAACTCACCATAACCTTTCCCCAATATATCTTAAAAGCTTTCCCAGCTTTATTGAAATTTCTTGTTTTCATGGACCTTCATGGTTATCAATTTTAGCCATTTTGATAACTGATTAATTATCTAATTGATCAAAGAAATTATAAAGATTAAAGTAAAGTACTATTCAAAGCAAAAATTATTTGGCGAAGATACTAACATGGCAATACTAAGTAGCAATTATCCTATCAATTTTTTCTAAGTCGGCATCTGAAAGTTCCCACTCCAATGATGCAACATTTTCCTCTACATGTTCAGAATTTGTAGTTCCTGCAATTATTGAAGTAACAGCAGGCTGAGCTCTCAACCAGTTAAAAGCCAGCTGAGCCAAAGGTTTGTTGTAATCATCGGCAATTTTCTTTAATTTCTCAGCTTTTTTCTGGTAAGTTTTCAGCCAATCCCCTTGATACTTAGGATTATTATTTCTAACATCTTTTTCAATCCACTCTTCCTTATTAAAAGAGTCAGTCAATAACCCCTGGCATAATGGGCTATAGGGAATTACTGAAATATTTTTCTCATTACAATAAGGGATTAGTTCACTTTTAGTCCTATACTCTAGGGGAATAACAAAATACTGAAGGGGATCTTGATCCAGAGCATTAAAATAGACCTGATTGCTCACAATATCAGCATATTCTAGGGCTTGATTCAACTCTGGAACAGAGGTATTACACAGGCCAATATATCTAATTTTCCCTTCTTTTTTTAACTCCTTAACTATCTCTAAACTTTCCTGGATAGGCACATTGGGGTCCGGCCAGTGAAATTGATATAGGTCAATATAATCTGTTCCTAACCTTTTCAAGCTCTCTTCAATTTCCCATCTAATATTTTTCTGGCTTAAATCTCTTTGTTCAGGTGGAAATTTTTCCTGCCAGCGCAAACCAACTTTGCTGGCTATAAATATATCTTCCCGAAAATCCCTGACAGTTTCTCCTAATAATTTTTCCGCTTCTCCAAAGCCATAAAAAGGAGCAACATCAAAAAAGTTAATTCCTAATTCTTTTGCCTTATAAATAGCTTTGACTGCTTTTTCTCGAGACATTCCAGTCCAATTTCCTCCCAACTGCCAGCAGCCAAAACCTATGACAGAAATCTTTTCACCAGTTGTACCTAACTCCCTATATTCCATAAAAATATATACCTCCTTCAAACTAAGTTGACTATAAAATCGGATTAAACACGGAAGTGTTTTATGATACTGCTCTTTAATAAAAATCTGCAACAATATAGCTGCTAAGATTTATATATTATTTCGATTAGAAGTAAGTTTTGGGATGGTTTAGGGTGGTTTAGGCAGAGTGAAGTCTGCCTAAACCACCAATATACTGGAT
>PWGL01000021.1 GCA_003554465.1 Candidatus Pacearchaeota archaeon | reverse complement strand
GAAGATGGAACAGAAGAAGATGATGAAACAGGAGAAGAAGAAAATGGCGAGGAAGAAGATGGAACAGAAGAAGATGATGAAAATGGCGAGGAAGAAGATGGAACAGAAGAAGATGATGAAACAGGAGAAGAAGAAAATGGCGAAGATGAAACAGGAGATGATGATGAGGAGCTAGATGAAAAGGAGGAAAATTCGGAAGGAACTAGCAGTGCAAGTTATAGTGGCGGTAAAAGTATGTCTTTCTTTACAATGGTAACTGCCCAGGAGAATACAAATGAAGAAATTGTAAATGGGACTGTTAGTAAGGAAAGGTCATTTGTTACTGAGGTTGAAGAAGGTCAAGTGGCAGAGATAGTTGAAGGCAGCGTAAAAGTTAATGGTGAAGAGTTAAGTGAGAATGTGCTAGATGTTGAGATAAAAAATGGACAGGTAGAAGTTACCACTAATTATTCTGAGGTTGAAGAAGGTTTTGGAGAAGAATATCTTAGCGATGATGAAGAAACCTTAAATATAAATTTTGAAGATTTGGGATTGAAGGCAGAGGAAGGTTATTTGGAAATGGCAATAGTATGGGAAAATGAGACACTAGCAAATGTTTCGGAATATATAGAGGTTATTGAGGAGGAGCCAGAATTTAATGAGACAGATTTAGAGGTGATAGCTGATATTGAGGATATACATATGAGTGAGAATGAAAATGTCTCAATAGATCTGGGCGATTATTTTTCAAGTGACTATAATGTTAATTATTCTACAATGTCTTCTAGAAATATAACTTTTGAGATTGATGGAAATTATCTAAATATAATTCCGGATAAAAATTTCACAGGAAATAGGAGGGGAAAAATCTTTGCCAGTTTGGGAGATATAGAAGTTGAAAGCAATCTATTTAGTATTTATGTTCATGAGCCAGGAGTAAATATAACATTAATGAGAGATAGGATAAGATTGGGGGAGAAAGTTAGGTGGGTTAAGAATGTTAAATCTGATAAACCTTCAGAGTTGAATGTAACAATTCCTGAATCAGCTGAAAATGTAAGTGTAAGGGAGATAGAGAAAGGCAAGGCAGAGAATGTTACTGAGAGAGATGTAAGGGTTGGACCTATGGGTGCTAAGCAAGTTTCAGTTCAGGAAGAGAGCGAGGAATATGAGGTAGAATACTTTACACCTGAACCTTATTCTGTTGAGGAAGATATTGATAGAGGAAAGAGAATAACAATTGTCGGTCCTGAAGATATTAGGTATGAGGATGTGGAGGCATTTGCAAATCTGTCCGAGGAAGTTCATGAAGATAATATAAATTTATACTGGGTCAGGAAAGAGGAGGGGGGAGAATATGATGAAAGAAGGGAAGGTAATGAAAGTAAGGGAAAAGGAATAAATGGAAATGGGACTAGTGAAACAAGTGAAACTAATGATACTGAGGTAAATAATGCAACAAATAACGAAACAGATAACGAAATAAATGAGACAGGCAATGAGACAGGCAATGAGACAGGCAATGAGACAGGCAATGAGACAGGCAATGAGACAACAAACGAAACAGATGAATCAGATTATAAAGATAATAATGAAAGCAAGAAAGAGCTTGTCAGGGAAGAGGTTGAATTTGAGAAATATGATACTACTGGGACCGGCCTTATAGATTATGTTGAGTGGACTGTTCCTCATTTATCTAACCAGACTTATGAGTTGATTATTGAGATTGAGGGGGCTGAACATTTGGATGAGAACAGGACATTTATTGAAGATATTTACGATATTGTTTCCGTGAAAAATGATACTTGGTTTGATGTTCCTGACAGGCATTATATCAGGGCAATATTCGAGGAAAATTTGACAGAAGATAGAGATATAACACTATATGCGAAAGCTAGCTGCAATGAAAGTATTATGATTAATGATACTGAAGTTCCTTGCGAGATTTATTATAAAAAATTAGAGTTAGAAAGGTTAAAGGGGGAATTAGAATAATGAAAAAAGAAGAGTTAAACCTGGTATTAGAAGGAATTGAGTCTGCAAAGGTAAAACATCAGGAGGTAAAAAATGAATGAAGTAAAAAAATTAATCAAGAAAGGTGAGAGCAATGTAACAGAATTTAAGACCTCTTTATCTACAAAAAATGAGATTGGAAAAGCAGTTTCTTCATTTTGTAATACTAATGGTGGAACTATTTTAATAGGAATAACTGACAACAAAGTAGTCAAAGGCGTAAATGTGGGGGAAAATACAATTGAAAAACTTGCAAATTTCATCAAGCAAAATACTGACAATCCTACTTATCCTGATGTGTCTATGGAAAATGTTGATAACAAAAAAATTATTTTAATGAAAATTCTTGAATCTGGAGAAAAACCAGTATTTTTCAAGGGAGAGGCATACAAAAGAGTAGGGAAATCAAATCATAAAATGGGTGCTTCTGAAATTAGGGAAATTGCTAAAAATAGCAGCAAAATATATTGGGATGAAAAAAAATGCGAAGAAGCAAATTTAAGTGATTTAAGACGGAAAAAGATTAGTCGGTATTTAAGCCAGAGAGAAAAACACAGAAATGTTCCCAAAAAAATAAAAATAAACCAGAAACAATTTTTGAAAAATATTCTTGCAATTAAAGACAGTAAACCAACAAACGCAGGTATTTTGTTTTTTGCGGAAAATGGTCTTAACTTTATTCCTCAAATGCAATTAAGATTGGCAAGAATTAAGGGACAAGAGATAACAGGAATGATTCTTGACAGGAAGGATTGTGAGGGAACATTGTGGGAAATGGTTGAACAAGCAGAAGAATTTCTAAAAAAGCATATTAATTTTATTGGAAAAAGGACTGATAAAAGCTTTCAGAGAGAAGACAAATTTGACATTCCAATTAAGGCATTAAGGGAATTAATAATCAATGCACTTATACATAGGGATTATGAAACTAGTGCAGATGTTAGAGTATTTGTTTTTGACGACAGGGTTGAAGTAATTAACCCCGGAAATTTTCCAAAAGGAGTGTCTCCAAAAAAACCTAAACACAAGCCAGTCAATAGAATATTATCTCAGTATATGTATGATGTAGGATTTATTGAGAAATATGGTTCGGGAATAACAAATGTTAGGAATTTATTAAAGGAAAATGGTAATAAGGAATTAGGATATGATCTGTCTGAAATTGAAACAAAAGCAATCGCTTACTCTCAAATTTTTGAAAAAGATCTAAAAAAAGCATGTGGTCAGAAAACTTCGGAGAAAACTTCGGAGAAAACTTCGGAGAAAATTTTTCATTCAATAAAACAAAATCCTGAGATTAGTGCCAAAAAATTAAGTCAAAATATTGGAATCAGTTCAAGAGCTGTTGAAATGCAGTTGGCTAAATTAAAAAATGAAAATAAAATAAAAAGAGTTGGGCCTGCAAAAGGTGGACATTGGGAGGTAAAAAATGAAAAAGAATAAGGAAAAAGTTTTTTGTTCGCGGTGCAATAGTAAGGATGTAATTAAAAAAGGAGTTAGGAAATTGAAATCTGGGAAAATCCAGAGATTTCAATGTGTAAGTTGCGGACGGAATTTTAGTAATAAGAGGCTTGCTCATGCCAGTTATTCTGCCAAGGTGATTCTTGAGGCAATTAATAATTATAATCATGGCTTTAATTTAGAAGAATCTAGCAGGAGAATTAATTCAAGGTTTCATGTTAAGACTTATCCTATGTTAATTAGCTCTTGGTTGAAAAAATATAAAGAGATTATTCCTTATTTGAGGTTTAGGAAGAAGGACGAGGAAGAACAAGAGATTGTTGAGTTTTTGTTTGAGCATCAGCAACCTTGCTTATATTGTTATCACGGGACTAAAGTTGAGAGGTTCTTGAATAATTATTTTTCAAAGTTGAGAGATTATTTTAAGAATATTATGGACGACTGTCCTGATGAAATTTTTAATGATGAGGAAGGCAGGGCTTCTCAGAAGAAGCTGAATATTAATTTTTCAGAAATGAGAATTATCAGGAGAAAAAATTTTGCTTGTGATGTTGTTGATTTTGCATTGAAGTCTATTAAGAATAATTATGAGAGGCACGAGCTTGTTGAAAAGTTTCTTCTGGTTAATGATACGGCTACCCTTGCTGTTGAAACTCCAGTTTGGTTTAAATTTGAGGAAATCCCTTCAGAATTGAGGGAAATTTTTAGAGATGAAGATTTTAAGTTCTTGACAGGTCATATAGATATTGTACAGGCAAGGTTTGGTCTTATTTATATTATGGATTATAAGCCAAATGCTGCTAAGGAGAATAAAGGGAAGGTTATCAGTCAGTTGTTCTGTTATGCGCTTGCTCTTAGTATAAGGACAGGGATTTGGATGAGAGATATTCGTTGTGCATGGTTTGATGAAAAGAACTATTATGGATTTAATTGTTCTGAGCTTCTTGAGGATTATTTGAAGGGAAAAGGGGTAAAAGATAAGGATGTTTTGAAAAAATATGTTTTGGGCAAGAAAGAAAGGAGATATTATTCTGGAAAGAAGCCTCATTATTTGAGGAAGGCAAGCAAGGGTAAAGGAAAAAACAGAAGCAAAAACAAAGGTAAAAATAAAATTAGTAGTAATGGTAATAATAGTAAAAGTAAATGGGGAAATAATAGAGGTAATAATAGTAAAAGTAAATGGGGAAATAATAGATGTAATAATAGTAAAAGTAAATGGGGAAATAATAAGGTGGGTGTAAATGGCGGTGTAAATGGCGGTGTAAATGGCGGTGTAAATTTATTTGAGTATATTCAGGAGAATCCTGGAAAAAGAATATCTCAAATGACAAATGAATTGAAAATAGCTAAAAGAACAATTGAAAAGAATTTAAAAAAATTGAAAGATAGTGGTAAAATAGAATTTCGAGGAATTACAAAAACAGGAGGATGTTATGTTAAAAATGAATAAAGGAATATGTGAAAAAGAAGTTAATAAAATGATAGAAAAAGGGGGTTTTGGTGGTGAAATGAAAGGAGGTTTTTTTTTGGGATTTGGAAAAAAGCACCACATTTTTTATAAAGAATGAGCACCGGATTTTTTAAGAGGTTTTTTGGGCTTTTAGGGCTTAGAAGAGGAGATTTTGGGTTTTTTGGGGGTCGATATAGTTATACTGTTGATGGTGGTTCATGTGCTTCTCCTGTTGGTGGTGGTGCTGGTGATGGTTCCTGTGGTTCTCCTGTTTCTTCTGTTGTTGATGGTGGATCAGGGAAAACAACAGCTTCGGCCCCAGCTGGCGCTGGAGGATTTGTTTCTTTGTTGGTGTTGAGTTTGATGGTGTTGAGTGTTTTTGCTGTAGTTGTTGTGGGTGTTGTGGGTGTTGTTGAGGTTGAGGGTGCTTCAACTGAGGATAGGATTTCTGAATTAGAGGAGAGAATTGAGGAGCTTGAGAAGGATATTGAGGAGGAGGGTTATGAGTGGTTTGTTAATTATTCCATGAATATTCCGGAGGTTGAGGTTTATAAAGAAGAATCTGAAGATATGATTCTTAATTTCAGTATCTTTGAGGAGAAGTGGTATAAGAATTATCTAACTGGAATGGAAGGTAAGGAAGACACGTTTGATTTGAGGTTTTTAACAGGGGATGAAATTCAGGGAGTTGAGGTTGATTATATTGTTGATCCATTAGAGGAGAACTATACCATAACATTTGACAATACTCAGAATATTGAGGGTGTGAGGATATTTGTATATAATGATAGTGAGAGAACAAATCAGGTAAGTGAGTATCCTCATCTTTATACAGATAGTGATGGAAAGGATACAATTGATTTAGAGAATGGCACCTACTATTACACAGCTGCAAAGGGAGGGCATTTCCCATTAGAAGATAATTTCACAGTTGATGGCGGAACAATAACCGAGGAGTTCACATTAGAAGAAAGTAATGAGACTATAATGACAGTGAAAACAGACAACACGGGAGATAGCACAGATACAGAGTTTAAATTACCATTAGAAACAGGACAAGATTACAAGTTTAGAATAGAAAGCACAGACTTAACAGATTTTGATGTAGATATTACAAATTACGATGATAGCACAGACGCAGTTGTTTTAGATTTTGGTACGGCGGGAACTTATGACTTTAGTATAGTCCCTCATTCAGATACAAGTTTTACTTTTGTGGGTTTCAGGTTTAACAATGGTGGAGATAAGTTAAAACTATTAGAAATAAAACAATGGGGGAATTTGAATTTAGGAAATTCAAATGGTTATTTTTATGGAACAAGTAATCTTGATTTGAGTAATGTAAGTGATGTTTTGGATTTGACTGGGACTACTACACTAG